>JAVFAT010000008.1:0-20400 GCA_034002385.1 Azospira sp.
CGCTGCACCGGCGCGGCATCCTGACCAAGCTGCGCACTTCGGCCGGACAGGACGTCGACGGCGGCTGCGGGCAGTTGCGGGCGCGGACGACAATCGCCCGCGGCGACATCAAACGCGCCGCTCGGGGGGCGCCGCTTTCCGGCTGCGACTGACCAGCAACACCCCCGCCAGCACCAGCGCGGCGCCGGCGATCTGCGCAAGCGAAACCGGCTCGGCCAGCAGCCACCAACCGAAGAACAGGGTCAGCATCGGCCCGAGCGTACCGATCAGCACCGAGCGCGCGGCGCCAATGCGGCGAATCGCCGCCGACTGCCAGAGCACCGGCAGCACCGTCGAGAACAGTGCCATGCCGGCGCCGTAAGCGTAGATCGGCAGCGGCTGCACCAGCGCGGCGAGCGGCTGCGTGGCGAAAAAATGCAGTTGCGTCGCCGCCGTCGACACCAGCATCGCCAGCGCCGCGAAACGTGCCGAGCCGAGGCGGCGGATCGCCGGCTCCGCGCCGGCGCTGTACATCGCGTAAGTGAGCGCCGAGCCAAAGACGAAGGCGGCGCCCGTCAGCACCGTCCGCATGTCGCCGGCGATGCCGAGGTCGTGCGCGAAGGCCAGCCCGATGCCGGCGTAGGTCAGCAGGATCGCGCCGACCTGCCGCCGCTCCAGCGTCTGCCCCATGAACAGCACGCCGATGAGCACGGTCAGCGTCGGATAGGTGAACAGGATCAGCCGCTCCAGTCCGGCCGAGATGTACTGCAGGCCAAGGAAGTCGAGGATGCTCGACCCGTAGTAGCCCAGGAGGCCGAGCACCGTCAGCATCCCCCAGTCGCGGCGCGTCAGCGGCGGCGCCGCGCGGCCGGCGCGAATGCCGATCCACAGGAAGACCGGTAGCGAAAAGACCATGCGCAGCGAGAGCAGCGTCACCGCCTCCACCGGCGCCGCCGCGTAGGCGAGCTTGACGAAGATGGCCTTGAACGAGAAGCCGAAGGCGGCAAGCACGGCAAGCGCAATGCCGATGCGTTCGGCGGACCAGTGTTTCCAGGGCATGGGCGGAAAAAGCAGGGAAGCGTGCGTCGAATGCGAATTCATGAAGGCCGGGAAACGGAAACCGTGCACCGGCAAGCCAGGGTGGGAAGCGGGGCGACCGCAGAACGCCCCCACGGCACCAAAGGGAGTGACAGCGCCTCGCAGCGCGGCAGCTGCCGATCACCAGGCCCGGATCATGCCGGCCCGGCACACGCGTCGACAATTGCTATTATCGCAGCAGTGAATTCGTCAAATCCGAACGATGCATTACGACCTGACCGACCTTCGCCTGTTCGTTGCCGTCGCCGAGGCGCAGAACCTGACGCACGGCGCCGAACGCGCGCACCTCGCGCCGTCCTCGGCCAGCCACCGGCTGCGCCGGCTCGAAGCCGCCCTCGGCACGCCGCTCCTCGTCCGCCGCGCACGCGGCGTCGAGCCGACGCGCGCCGGCGAGGCGCTGCTGCGCCACGCGCGGCAGGTACTCGCCCGGCTCGAACAGATGCACGCCGACCTGGCCCCCTTCGCCGCCGGCGTGCGCGGCCACGTCGCGCTCTGGGCCAACACGCACGCCACGCACAGCTTCCTGCCCGGCGACCTCGCCGGATTCCTGCGCGCTCACCCCCAGGTCGGCGTCACGCTCGAAGAGCACACCAGCCCGGAAATCGTCATGGCCGTGGCGCGCGGTGAAGTCGAGATCGGTGTCGTTGCCGGGCGCGCCGAGGAGGCCGAGGTCGAACCCGAAATCGAGCTGATCCCCTACCGCGCCGACCGCCTCGTGCTGATCACGCCGGGCACGCATCCGCTGGCGACAAAAGCAAGCACCCGCTTCGCCGATGTGCTCGACCATTCCTTCGTGATGCTGCACGCCGGATCGGCGATCCACACCTTCACGACGAACGCCGCCGCGGCGCTCGGCCGCCACCTCGACGTGCGCATCCAGGTCAGGAGCTTCGAAGCGGTCTGCCGCATGGTCGGCGCCGGCGTCGGCCTCGGGCTGGTGCCAAGAAGCGCGGTGAGCACCGGCGGCCTCGGCGAAGCGCCGACGGTGGTCGAACTCGACGAAAGCTGGGCGCAGCGCGACCTGCAGATCTGCATCCGGCAACGCGCCCGCCTCTCCGGCTTCGCCGCCGCGCTGGTCGACAGCCTGGCCGGCAGCGCACAGGCGGCAGCCGGCACGCCGTCTTGACCCTCCCCGGCAAACCCGAAATACTCGGCGCTTCCTTCCGCCTTCACGTCTTCCTGCCGCGCCGCCGAGGCGCCCTTCTTCATGGCCCACATCCTCCCCGACGGCTGGCGCGAACTGGCCGCCACCGGCGCCGCGCAGCGCGAGATCGAAACCCTCGCCCGGCTGGCCGACGCGCTCTCCGACGACTACAGCGTCTACCACGCGGTGCATTGGACGAACCTCGAACGCGGATACTCCGTGTTCGGCGAGATCGACTTCATCGTCATGAACCGGGCCGGAGAGCTGCTGGTGATCGAGCAAAGGGCCGGCTTTCTGGATGAAACGCCGGAGGGGCTGGTAAAGCGTTATCCGGGGCGGACAAAATCGGTGGTGGCGCAGCTGGCGAAGAACGTGGATACGCTGCGCGGCAAGCTCAACGCGCGTCCGGATGCGCCGGCAGCACGCATCGACTACCTTTTCTACTGCCCCGACTACCGCGTGCGCCAGCCGCACGGCGCCGGGCTGGCGCCCGAGCGCATCATCGACGCCGAATGCCGCGAGCGGCTGCCGGCGCTGATCGAGGCCGTACTGCCGGCCGGCGAACCGTCGCCCGAGGCGCAGAAGATGCACCGCTTCCTGTGCGACATCATCTCGCTGGAAACCGACGTCAGCGCACTCATCGGCCGCGCCCGCGCGCTGGTCGGGCGCATCTCCGGCGGCCTCGCGCACTGGGCGCGGCAGCTGGAGTTCGAACCCTTCCGCCTGCGCGTCAGCGGCACCGCCGGCTCCGGCAAGACGCAGCTGGCGCTCGCCGAGTACCGGGCGACGCTGGAGCGCGGCGGCCGCCCGCTCTACCTCTGCTACAACCGGCCGCTGGCCGACCATTTCCGCGCCATCGCCCCGGAAGGCGGGCAAGCCTCGACCTTCCACGCCTTCTGCCAGCAGCGCCTGCGCGCCGCCGGCCAGCCGCCCGATTTCAGCCAGCCCGGTGCCTTCGAGCGGCTGGTCGAGGACGCAGCGAAGCTGCCGGCGGACGACGCCTGGCGTTTCGACACGGTGATCGTCGACGAAGGGCAGGATTTTGACGCCGGATGGCGCGACCAGATCTTCCGCTACGCGCGCGACGACGCGCGGCTGCTGTGGCTCGAAGACCCCATGCAGAACCTCTACGCGCGCGAGCCGGTGCCGCTGCCGGGCTGGGTCGGCCTGCGCTCGTTCGCCAACTTCCGCTGCCCACGGCCGGTGGTGCGCCTGCTGCAACCGCTGCTGCCGGCCGACATGCCGGTCGAGGCGGCCTCACCGCTCGATGCCGGCGAAGTCGAGATCCTCGGCTACACCGACGACGCGTCGCTGCTGCAAGCCGTGAAGGAAGGCATCCGGCTGTGCTACTCGGCCGGCTTCCGCAAGGAGGACCTCGCCGTCGTCACCTACGGCGGCCGCAACAACTCACGGCTGCTCGCCTGCGACCGCATCGGCCCGCACACCATGCGCCGCTTCACCGGCGAATACGACCTGCTCGGTGCGCCGGTGTTCTCCGAGGGCGAGGTGCTGATCGAATCGGTCTACCGCTTCAAGGGCCAGTCGGCACCGGCCGTGATCTTCGCCGGAATCGACTTCGAGACGCTCGACGACAAGGCCATCAGGAAACTCTTCGTCGGAGCCACAAGGGCGATGATGAAGCTGGTGCTGGTCGCCTCCGAACGCTCGGCCGAGGTGCTGCGGGCGCGGACCGGGGAGTAGCGAGGGGAAACCTGCCGCGGCAGCGCAGAGGGCGCAGAGAAATCAGCATCGGAGTTTTCTCTGCCAATACGCTTTGTTCCCTGCGTCCTCAGCGCGCTCTGCGCCCTCTGCGTCGTTGCGGTAACTCCCGCGGGTTCACGAACTGCACGACAGCGCCGCGCAGCCCGGCGCGTGGCGTGCCCAGTCCGGGCGCAGTGCGGTCAGCGGGTCGTCGTCGGGGCCGTCGGCGTAGGGATCGCGGATGGCGGCAAGCAGGCGTTCGAGCGGAGCCAGGTCGTTTTCTCCGGCGGCGGCGATGGCCTGCTGCAGCAGATAATTGCGCGGAATGATGCGCGGGTTGGCCAGCGCCATGCGCGCGCGCCGCTCGGCGGCGGTGACGCCGTCGGCATCGATCCGGGCGGCGTAGGCGGCGAGCCAGTCGCGCAGGCGGCGGACGAAAGACGTCGGCAACCGCTCCGGCGCGTAGCAGGCGGCGACGAGCGGCGGCGGCAGGCCGGCGGCAGGCAGTCGTGCCGGATCGACCGCCATCAGCGCGCGGAAGAAGCGGGTGGTATCGACCTCGGTCATGGTCAGGATGCCGAGCAGGCGGGCGGTCAGTTCGTCCTCGCCTTCGTCGCCGGCCGTCAGCCCGAGCTTGGCGAGCATCTGCCGCTTCCATTCGGCGGCGAAGATGCCGGCGAAGTCATCGAGCGTGCCGGCGACCGCCTCCGCCGCCGGCCGGTCGAGCAGCGGCGCCAGCGCCTCGGCCAGCCGCTGCAGGTTCCATAGCGCCACTCCCGGCTGCTGCGCATAGGCGTAGCGTCCGCCCCGGTCGGTGGTGTTCGGCGTGAAGCCGGGATCGAACGCGTCGAGCCAGCCGAACGGCCCGTAATCGATGGTCAGGCCGAGGATCGACAGGTTGTCGGTGTTCATCACCCCGTGCACGAAGCCGACGCGCAGCCAGTGCGCCATCAGCACCGCCGTGCGCCGGGCGACCTCGGCGAACCATGCGGCGTAGCGCATCGGATCGGCGGCATCGATTTCCGGAAAGTGCTGCGCGATGACGTAATCGGCGAGCAGGCGCAGGCGCTCATGGTCGCCACGCGCGGCGAAGATCTCGAAGTTGCCGAAGCGCACGAAGGACGGCGCGACGCGGGTGACGACGGCGCCCGGCTCCGCCTGCGGCCGGCCGTCGTAGAACATGTCGCGGATCACCGCCTCGCCGGTGCCGACGAGTGCCAGCGCGCGCGTCGTCGGCACGCCGAGGTGATGCATGGCTTCGCTGCAGACGAACTCGCGCAAGGACGAGCGCAGCACGGCGCGGCCATCGGCACGGCGGGCATAGGGCGTCAGGCCGGCGCCCTTCAACTGGACTTCCCAGCGCGCACCGTCGGGCGACGCGAGATCGCCGAGGACGATGGCGCGGCCATCGCCAAGCTGCCCGGCCCAGTGGCCGAACTGATGGCCACCGTAGCAGGCGGCGATCGGCCGCATCCCCGGCAGCAGGCGGTTGCCGGCGAGCACCTCGGCGATCGCCGGCCCGTCGTCGGGCGGCGCCAGCCCGAGGGTGTGCGCGAGATCGTCAGACCAGGCGAGCAGCCGTGGCGCCGCCACCGGCGTCGGCGGCACATCCGACCAGCAGGCCCCGCGCACCTCGCGCGGCACGCGCGGCGGCCCGGACTCGCCGGGCAGGTGGCGGGCAAAACGATGGTCGAAAACGGCGGAAAGGAAGGAAACGGGAGAATGGGCGGCAGGCATGGATTCGTTGACCGCTGCCGCCGCCGATGGTTTCAGTACACACGGCGCCGCGCAGGAAGGATGGTGCCGCCGGCGCGGCCTTTGCGGCGGCGATTACAGCGGACAGTTGCCATCGGATGAGGGCCGGACGCCCCGGTCTGAGCACCCCGGCCAGGCGCCCCGGCAAAGTGCTTCAGCCCCGCGCCTCAGCCAAGCGCCTTGCCGACGATCTCGGCGACGTCGGCCGACAGGCTCTCCGCGCCCGCCACCGTTTCCAGCGCCGTGCGCATCGACGCCTGCAGGGCCGGCGCGAAGCTGCGCCAGCGTTCGAGCGCGCGCGCCATGCGCGCCGCCACCTGCGGATTGATGGCATCGAGCAGGATCACCTGTTCGGCCCAGAAGGCGTGGCCTTCGGGCGTGTGGAATTCGCCGGGATTGGCGCGGAAGAAGGTGCCGAGCAGCGCATTGACCTTGTTCGGATTGGTCACCGAGAAGGCCGGGTGGGAGAGCAGCGCGCGCACGCGGACCAGCGTCGGCCCGGCTTCCGGCGAGGAGCGCCAGGCGGCGGCCTGCAGCGCGAACCACTTGTCGAGCACCAGCGCGTCGTCGGCGTAGCGCTGGTGGAAGGCGGCAAGCGCCGCTTCGCGTTCCGGGGCTGCACCCTGCACCAGCGCGCCGAGGGCGCCGAGGCGCGTGCTCATGTCGCTGGCGGCGGCGAACTGCTGTACGGCCAGCTGCCGACCGGCGTCGCTGCCGCCGGCGCAGAGGTAGCGCAGGCAGAGACTGGCAAGCGCGCGGCGGCCGGCATCGGCGGGGTGATAACGGTATTCGCCTTCGAGGCGGCAGGCGGCGTGCGTTGCCTGCCAGGCATCGGCGAAACGCTGCCCGAGTTCACGCATCAGCCACACGAGCGCCGCGCGCAGCGCCGCCGGGTCGGCCGAAGCCATGCGCTCAAGCAGCCAGGCTTCGCCCGGCAGGGCGAGCGCCTGCGCGCGGAAGGCGGGGTCGAGCGCCTCGTCGGCGAGCAGCCGACCGAAGGCGGTGACGAAGGCGGCCGGCGTTACCGCCAGGCGGCCGGCAGCGATCTCGCCGGCCATCCCGAGAACGGTGCGTTCCATGAAACGCTGCGCTGCGTCCCAGCGGTTGAACGGGTCGGCGTCGTGCGCCATGCGGAAGGCGAGCGTGGCGTCATCCTCGGCGAAATCGACGATCACCGGCGCCGAAAAGCCGCGGAGCAGCGAGGGCAGCGGACGTTCGCCGACGTTTTCGAAGACCCAGGTCTTTTCCGTCTCGTCGAGTTCGAGCAGTCGGTTCGTGCCCGGCAGGTCGCGGCCATCGGCACCGATCAGGCCGACGGCAACCGGGATGAGCAGCGGTTCCTTGCCGGACTCCTGCGCCAGCGTCAGCGTCCAGGTTCTTGCGTCGGCATCCCAGGCGCCGAGCGCCTTCACCAGCGGCGTGCCGGGGCGCGAATACCAGCGCATGAACTGCGCGAGATCGCGGTCGTTGGCCTCGGCCATTGCCGCGACGAAATCGTCGCAGGTCACGGCCTGGCCATCGTGGCGCGCGAAGTAGAGATCCATGCCCTTCCTGAAACCGTCGCGGCCGAGCAGGGTCTGCAACATGCGGATGACCTCGGCGCCTTTTTCATAGACCGTGGCGGTATAGAAGTTGTTGATTTCCTGGTAGGCGTCCGGGCGGATCGGGTGCGCCATCGGACCGGCATCCTCCGGAAACTGCGCGGCGCGCAGCACGCGCACGTCGTCGATGCGCTTCACGGCGCGCGCGCTTTTTCCCGCCTCGCCGCCTTCGGTGGCAAGCATGTCGGCGGTGTATTCCTGGTCGCGGAAGACGGTCAGCCCTTCCTTCAGCGTCAGCTGGAACCAGTCGCGGCAGGTAACGCGGTTGCCCGTCCAGTTGTGGAAATACTCGTGCGCGACGACGGCCTCGATGTTTTCGTAATCGACGTCGGTGGCGGTGTCCGGGGTGGCCAGCAGCAGCTTCGAGTTGAAGATGTTCAGCCCCTTGTTCTCCATCGCCCCCATGTTGAAGTCGGAGACGGCAACGACCATGAAGCGTTCGAGGTCGAGTTCGAGGCCGAAACGTTCCTCGTCCCAGCGGATCGCGCGCACCAGCGAATCCATCGCGTGGCTGGTGCGTTCGAGCGCGCCGGCTTCCGACCAGATCTGCAGCAGCACCTCGCGGCCGGAAGCGGTTTCGATGCGCCGCTCGTTCACGGCAAGGTCGGCGGCAACCAGCGCGAAGAGGTAGGAGGGCTTGGGAAAGGGGTCGTGCCAGCGCGCGAAGTGGCGACCGTCGAGCAGGTTGCCCCGGTCGACCAGGTTGCCGTTGGAAAGCAGCACCGGGTATTTCGACCGGTCAGCTTCGAGCGTCACGGTGTAGCGCGCCATCACATCCGGCCGGTCGGGAAACCAGGTGATGCGGCGGAACCCTTCCGCCTCGCACTGCGTGAACAGGCCGCCGCGCGAGGCGTAGAGGCCGGAGAGCGCGGTGTTCTTCTCCGGCGCGATGCGCGTGACGATCTCGGCGACGGCCGTCCCCGCGTCAACATCGCCGGGCATGTCGATTTCGATGCGCGTGTCGGTGATACGCGGCGCGACGGGCGTCTTGCCGTCGATCTTCAGCGAGATCAGTTCGAGTTCGTCGCCGTAAAGCACCAGCGGGCCGGCCGGCACCCCGGGATTGCGCGCCAGCGTCAGCCGGCTGCTGACGCGCGTCGCCGCCGCGTCGAGCGCGAAATGCAGCTCGACCTCGGTGACGACCCAGGCAAGCGGACGATAGTCGGCGCGGCGGATGGTCGGCGGCGTTTCGGTGCGCATACGGGGATTCCTGCGGTGAAATTCGGGAAGGCGGATAGATTACAGATAACGCGGCACGAGGATCAGCCCCCAGACGGCGGCAGCCAGCAACAGCGCGAGAAGCACGGCGGCGCTGCCGATGTCCTTGGCGCGCCCGGAAAGCTCGTGATGCTCGTCCGACACCCGGTCGACCACCGCCTCGATCGCCGAGTTCAGCAGTTCGACGACCAGCACGAACAGGATGCTGCCGACCAGCAGCGCCTTCTCGACACCGCCCTGACCCAGCCACAAGCCGAGCGGCACGGCAACGGCGGCGAGCATGACCTCCTCGCGGAAGGCCGCCTCGTGTTTCCAGGCCGCGGCCAGCCCCTTGCGCGAGTAGCCGAAAGCGTTGATCAGCCGGCGCAGGCCCTGCTTGCCCTTGAACTGCTCGATGGCGCTCATGCCTTGCCTTTCTGCTTCTTCAGCAAGGGCTTGAGGAAGTGCCCGGTATGGCTCCCGGCAACCTTGACCACCGCCTCCGGCGTGCCGGCGGCGATGATGCGGCCGCCGCCGCCGCCGCCTTCGGGGCCGAGGTCGATGATCCAGTCGGCGGTCTTGATCACGTCGAGGTTGTGCTCGATGACCACCACCGTGTTGCCGTGGTCGGCGAGGCGGTGCAGCACGGAAAGCAGCAGCTCGATGTCCTGGAAGTGCAGGCCGGTGGTCGGCTCGTCGAGGATGTAGAGCGTGCGGCCGGTGTCGCGCTTCGATAGCTCCAGCGCGAGTTTCACCCGCTGCGCCTCGCCACCGGAGAGCGTCGTCGCGCTCTGGCCAAGCGTGATGTACGAGAGGCCGACGTCGACCAGCGTCTGCAGCTTCCTGGCGACGACCGGCACCGCGTCGAAGAATTCGCGCGCCTGCTCGACGGTCATCTGCAGGATGTCGTGGATGCTCCTGCCCTTGTACTGGATCTCCAGCGTCTCGCGGTTGTAGCGCTTGCCGTGGCAGACGTCGCAGGGCACGTAGATGTCGGGCAGGAAGTGCATCTCGACCTTGATCACGCCGTCGCCCTGGCAGGCCTCGCAGCGCCCGCCCTTGACGTTGAACGAGAAGCGGCCGGGCTGGTAGCCGCGACTGCGCGACTCGGGTACGCCGGCGAACAGCTCGCGGATCGGCGTCAGGAGGCCGGTGTAGGTGGCGGGGTTGGAGCGCGGCGTGCGTCCGATCGGACTCTGGTCGACGTTGATCACCTTGTCGAAGTGATCCAGCCCGACGATCTCGTCGTGCGCCGCCGGCTCGGTGCTCGAACCGTAGAGGTGTTTGGCGGCGGCGGCGTAGAGCGTGTCGTTGATCAGCGTCGACTTGCCGGAACCGGAGACGCCGGTGATGCAGGTGAACAGGCCGACCGGCAGTTCGAGCGCGACTTCCTTCAGGTTGTTGCCGGTGGCGCCGACAATCCGCAGCGTCTTCTTCCAGTCCGGCTTGCGCCGTGTTTCGGGAACGGCGATCTGCCGCCGGCCGGAAAGGTAGGTGCCGGTCATCGACGCCGGATTGTTCTCGACGTCCTGCGGCGCGCCCTCGGCGACGATGGTGCCGCCGTGCACGCCGGCGCCCGGGCCGATGTCGACGACGTAATCGGCACTGCGGATGGCGTCCTCGTCGTGCTCGACGACGATCACCGTGTTGCCGATGTCACGCAGTTGCTTGAGCGTCTGCAGCAGGCGGTCGTTGTCGCGCTGGTGCAGGCCGATCGACGGCTCGTCGAGCACGTACATGACGCCGGTGAGGCCGGAGCCGATCTGCGAGGCCAGCCGGATGCGCTGCGCCTCGCCGCCGGAGAGCGTTTCCGCCGAGCGGTCGAGCGACAGGTAGTCGAGGCCGACGTTGATCAGGAACTGCAGCCGGCTGGTGATTTCCTTGAGGATCTTCTCCGCCACCTGCGCCTTGTGCCCGCTCATCTTCAGGTTGAGGAAGAAGTCGCGCGCCTCGCCGAGCGGCATGTGGCTGATTTGATAGAGCGTGGCGCCGCCGGCATCGGCCCCGATGCGCACGTGGCGAGCCTCCAGCCGCAAGCGTGTGCCTTCGCAGGCGGGACAGGTCGAGTCGCTGATGAACCTGGAGAGTTCCTCGCGCACGGCGACCGAATCGGTTTCCTTGTAGCGGCGTTCGAGGTTGGGGATGATGCCCTCGAAGCTGTGCTCGCGGATCGTCGCCCGGCCGCGCTCGTTCAGGTAGCTGAACGGGATCATCTGACGGCCGGAGCCGTACAGCACCAGCTTCTGGATGTCCGCCGGCAGTTCGTTCCACGGGGAGTCGATATCGAACTGGAAGTGCGCGGCAAGCGAGGCGAGCAGCTGGAAATAGAACTGGTTGCGCCGATCCCAGCCACGGATGGCGCCGGCGGCGAGCGACAGGTCGGGATGGACGACGACACGCTTCGGATCGAAGAACTGGATGACGCCCAGGCCATCGCACTTCGGGCAGGCGCCCATCGGGTTGTTGAACGAGAAGAGGCGCGGCTCCAGCTCCTGCAAGGCATACGAGCAGACCGGGCAGGCAAATTTGGCCGAGAACAGGTGCTCGACGTTCGAATCCATTTCCAGCGCGATGGCGCGGCCCTCGGCGTGGCGCAGCGCCGTCTCGAACGATTCGGCGAGGCGTTGACGCATGTCCTCGCGCACCTTCAGGCGATCCACCACGACGTCGATGGTGTGCTTCTGCGACTTGGCGAGCTTGGGCAGCGCGTCGATCTCGTGAATCTGGCCGTCTACGCGCAGTCGCACGAAGCCCTGCGCGCGCAGCTCGGCGAACAGATCCTGCTGCTCGCCCTTGCGGTTGGCGACCACCGGCGCGAGGATCATCAGCTTGGTGTCCTCGGGCAGCGCCAGCACGTGGTCGACCATCTGCGACACCGTCTGCGCTTCCAGCGGGCGGCCGTGCTCCGGGCAGAAAGGCGTGCCGGCGCGGGCGAAGAGCAGGCGCAGATAGTCGTGGATCTCGGTGACGGTGCCCACCGTCGAGCGCGGGTTGTGGCTGGTCGCCTTCTGCTCGATCGAGATCGCCGGCGAAAGGCCCTCGATCAGGTCGACGTCCGGCTTTTCCATCAGTTGCAGGAACTGGCGGGCGTAGGCCGAAAGCGACTCGACGTAGCGCCGCTGGCCCTCGGCGTAAAGCGTGTCGAAGGCAAGCGAGGATTTGCCTGAACCGGACAGGCCGGTAATGACGATGAGCCTGTCGCGCGGCAGGTCGAGATTGACGTTCCTGAGATTGTGCGTGCGTGCGCCGCGGATGCGGATCTGTTCCATCGGGAGGGCGGAGGAGGGCGAAGGCAAACCTGTTAATATACGCGCTTCCTCCGGCACGAACCAAGCTCGATTTCCGCCATGCTCTCCCCTTCGGCCGACCCGATGACGCGCGACGAAAAGCGCGCCGGCGCCAGCCTCGCCGCCATTTTCGCGCTGCGAATGCTCGGCCTCTTCCTGATCCTGCCAGTGTTCTCGGTGCACGCCCAGGGCATTCCCGGCGGCGACGACCTGACGCTGGTCGGCATCGCCATCGGCGCCTACGGACTCACCCAGTCGCTGCTGCAGATCGCCTTCGGCGCTGCTTCCGACCGCTTCGGCAGAAAGCCGGTGATCGTCGCCGGCCTGCTCATCTTCGCGCTCGGCAGCTTCGTCGCCGCTTTCGCGCCCGACATCTACTGGATCATCGCCGGCCGCGTGCTGCAAGGCGCCGGCGCCATCTCGGCGGCCGTCACCGCACTCGCCGCCGACCTCACCCGCGAGCAGCACCGCACCAAGGTGATGGCCATGATCGGCTCGTCGATCGGCCTGGTCTTCGCGCTCTCGCTGGTGCTGGCGCCCATCCTCTACAAGGCCATCGGCATGGGCGGGCTGTTCGGCATGACCGGCATTCTGGCGCTGGCCGCAATCCTGCTCGTGCGCCATGTCGTGCCCGAACCGCCGCCGCCCGAGCCGCACGCGACAAGCATTCCGTTCGCGCGCATCGCCCTCGACCCGGAGTTGCTGCGGCTCAATTTCGGCATTTTCACGCTGCACCTCGCACAGATGGCGATGTTCGTGGTCGTTCCGCTGGCGCTGGTGGACACCGGCGGGCTGGCGCTACCGGAGCACTGGAAGGTTTACCTGCCGGCGCTGCTGCTCTCCTTCGTGCTGATGATTCCGGCGATCTTCATCGCCGAGCGCCGGCAGAAAACCAAGGAAGTGTTCGTCGCCGCCATCGCCCTCGTCCTCGTCACGCAGCTCGGTTTCTGGCTGTCTGGCGGCGGCCTGTGGCCGCTGGCCTTCTTCCTCTTCCTTTTCTTCGCCGGCTTCAACATCCTCGAAGCCTCGCTGCCCTCGATGATTTCGCGCATCGCGCCGCCGCAGGCCAAGGGGCTGGCGCTCGGCATCTACAACACGACACAGGCGCTGGGTCTGGCCACCGGCGGCTTCCTCGGCGGCTTCCTCGCGCAACGCCTCGGCGCCGACGCGGTGTATGCCGCCTGCGCCCTGCTGGTGCTGGTCTGGTTCGCTCTGGGCTTGAGCATGGCACCGCTGCCAGTGCGGGCGCAGAAGTCGCAGCCGGCACCACAAGCCAACTAAGACCGAGGCGAACCGGCCGGTCCGGAGATTCACCTGCCGGCGCAGAGCAGTCGTATCTGGTCAGCCGTCAATCGCTTCGGCGAGCCTCCGCCGACGAAGGGTTGCGGTTGACGATCTCACGGAACGATCCCGGCGTTGCATGACGCTGCGCCTGAATCCGGGATACCTGCAGCAGCGCGGGTAGGAGAGGGTCGCCTGACACCCGCCCAACGATCCCGCTTACGGAAACGAAAAAGGCAGCCGAAGCTGCCTTTTTCGTTCTGCATCCACGTGCGCTCAGTGGCGATTCTTGAGCTTCTTGATCGCCTGCAGTTGCGCCACGGCCTGTGCCAGTTCGGCTTCGGCCAGGGCGTAGTCGATTCCCGCGTTGCGGTTGGACAGCGCTTCTTCGGCACGCTTCTTGGCTTCCGTCGCCTTGGCCTCGTCGAGGTCACGCGCGCGGATTGCCGTGTCGGCCAGAACGGTAATCATGTTCGGCTGCACTTCGAGCATGCCGCCGGACACGTAGACCATTTCATAGTCGGCCTGGGCAGGCACCTTCAGGCGGATCGTGCCGGGCCTGATCCGGGTCAGCAGCGGCGTGTGGTGCGGATACACCCCAAGCTCGCCGGCTTCGCCCGGGAACACGCCGAATTCGACGAGGCCGGAAAAAATCTGCTCTTCAGCACTCACCACGTCGCAATGTACGGTAATTGCCATTGCCGGGTCTCCCAATCAGTTGCTCGGTTGCTTCGGGTCGCTGCGGTTTATTGCAGCGTCTTCGCCTTTTCGATGGCTTCCTCGATGCCGCCGACCATGTAGAAGGCCTGCTCCGGCAGGTGGTCGTACTCGCCTTCCACGATGCCCTTGAAGCCCTTGATGGTTTCCTTGAGCGGAACGTACTTGCCGGGCGAGCCGGTAAACACTTCCGCCACGTGGAAGGGCTGCGACAGGAAGCGCTGGATCTTGCGCGCACGGGCCACGGCCTGCTTGTCTTCCGGCGACAGTTCGTCCATGCCGAGAATGGCGATGATGTCGCGCAGTTCCTTGTAACGCTGGAGCGTCATCTGGACGGCGCGGGCGACGTTGTAGTGCTCTTCGCCGACGATCTGCGGGTCGAGCTGGCGCGAGGTGGAATCGAGCGGATCGACGGCCGGGTAGATACCCAGCGCGGCGATGTCACGCGACAGCACGACGGTCGAGTCGAGGTGCAGGAAGGTGGTGGCCGGGGACGGGTCGGTCAAGTCATCGGCAGGCACATACACGGCCTGGATGGAGGTGATCGAGCCGACCTTGGTCGAGGTGATGCGCTCCTGCAGACGGCCCATTTCTTCGGCGAGCGTCGGCTGGTAGCCCACGGCGGAAGGCATACGGCCCAGCAGCGCGGACACTTCGGTACCGGCCAGCGTGTAGCGGTAGATGTTATCCACGAAGAACAGGATGTCGCGGCCTTCGTCACGGAAACGCTCGGCCATGGTCAGGCCGGTGAGCGCGACGCGCAGACGGTTGCCCGGCGGCTCGTTCATCTGGCCGAAGACCATCGAGACCTTGTCGAGAACGTTGGAGTCCTTCATCTCGTGGTAGAAGTCGTTGCCCTCGCGGGTACGCTCACCGACGCCGGCAAACACCGAAAGACCGGAGTGCTGCTTGGCGATGTTGTTGATGAGTTCCATCATGTTGACCGTCTTGCCGACGCCGGCGCCGCCGAACAGGCCGACCTTGCCGCCCTTGGCGAACGGGCAGACGAGGTCGATAACCTTGATGCCGGTTTCGAGCAGGTCGACCGAGGGCGAGAGTTCGTCGAACTTCGGCGCCTTGGCGTGGATCGGACGCTTCTCGTCGGTGGCGATCGGGCCGGCTTCGTCGATCGGACGGCCGAGCACGTCCATGATGCGGCCGAGCGTGCCGTGGCCGACCGGTACCGAGATCGGGGTACCGGTGTTGTTCACCTTCATGCCGCGACGCAGGCCGTCGGACGAGCCGAGCGCGATGGTACGGACGACGCCGTCACCGAGCTGCTGCTGCACTTCGAAGGTCAGGCCGGCTTCGACGTTTCCGTGTTGCTCGGACGCATCAAGCAGCAGCGCGTCATAGACCTTGGGCATCTGGTCGCGCGGGAACTGGATATCCACGACGGCGCCGATGCACTGAACGACATTACCTTGACTCATAGTAATTTCCCCAAACGTTTCAAATCGTTACACCGCTGCGGCGCCGCTGACGATTTCCGACAGCTCTTTGGTGATCGCGGCCTGGCGTGCCTTGTTATAGACGAGCTTCAGTTCGCCGATCACGTTCTTGGCGTTGTCGGAGGCGGACTTCATGGCCACCATGCGGGCGCTCTGTTCGGAAGCCATGTTCTCGGCCACCGACTGGTAAACCAGTGCCTCGATGTAGCGCACCAGGAGGTCGTCGATCACCGACGTGACATCGGGTTCGTAGATGTAGTCCCAACCCTTGGTCGGCTGGCCGACGGCATCGCCACAGAGCGGCAGGAGCTGCTCGACCACCGGCTCCTGCTTCATCGTGTTGATGAAGCGGGTGTAGACGATGAACAGACGGTCGATGTCGCCGCGAATGAAGGCATCGAGCTGCACCTTGATCGGCCCGATGAGCTTTTCCAGATGCGGCGTATCGCCGAGCGCGGTGACCTGCGAAACCACTTCGGCACCGGCGCGCTGCAGGAAGCCAAGCCCCTTGTTGCCGATGGCCGTCGCCTGGAACTTGACGCCGGCGGCGTCCCATTCCTTCATCTTGCCGAGCGACAGGCGCAGGACGTTGCTGTTCAGACCGCCGCACAGGCCCTTGTCAGAAGTGACGACGATCAGGCCGACCTTCTTCACCGGCTCGCGCACGGTAAGGAAGGCATGGCGGTACTCGGTCAGCGCGTGCGACAGATTGGCCGCGACACGACGCACCTTTTCACCGTAGGGGCGGGCGGCACGCATCCTCTCCTGCGCCTTGCGCATCTTGGATGCGGCCACCATCTCCATGGCCTTGGTGATCTTGCGCGTGTTCTCGACGCTCTTGATCTTGTTGCGAATTTCCTTGCCGCTAGGCATGGCGCTCTCCTAACGGACGGGTCAGACCCACGAACCCTTGAAGGACTGGATCGCGGCTGCGAGCTGCTTTTCGCTCTCGCCGTCGAGATCCTTGCTCGCTTCCATCTTGCTCACGAGTTCGGCGTGGTTCTGCTTGAGGTAGGCCAGCATGGCCCGCTCGCATTCCAGCGCACGCTTGACTTCGACGTCGTCAAAATAACCGTTGTTGGCGGCGTACAGCGTGACCGACATCTCGGCGACGGACAGCGGCGCATACTGCGGCTGCTTCATCAGCTCGGTGACCAGACGGCCGCGTTCGAGCTGCTTGCGGGTCGCCTCGTCGAGATCGGAAGCAAACTGGGCAAAGGCCGCCAGTTCGCGGTACTGCGCCAGCGCCAGACGGACACCGCCGCCGAGCTTCTTGACGATCTTGGTCTGCGCGGCACCGCCGACGCGGGACACCGAGATACCGGCGTTGATGGCGGGACGGATACCGGCGTTGAACAGATCGGTCTCAAGGAAGATCTGGCCGTCGGTAATCGAGATGACGTTGGTCGGAACGAACGCGGAAACGTCGCCGGCCTGCGTTTCGATGACCGGCAGCGCGGTCAGCGAACCGGTCTTGCCCTTGACTTCGCCGTTGGTCAGCTTCTCGACCCAGGCTTCCGAGACGCGCGCGGCGCGTTCGAGCAGGCGGGAGTGCAGATAGAAGACGTCGCCCGGATAGGCTTCGCGGCCCGGCGGACGGCGCAGCAGCAGCGAGATCTGGCGATAGGCCCAGGCCTGCTTGGTCAGATCGTCGTAAATGATCAGCGCATCCTGACCACGGTCGCGGAAGTACTCGCCCATGGTGCAGCCGGAGTACGGCGCGATGAACTGGAGCGCGGCCGATTCGGAGGCCGAGGCGGCGACAACGATGGTGTATTCCATGGCGCCGTGCTCTTCGAGCTTGCGCACGACGTTGGCAATGGTCGAGGCCTTCTGACCGATGGCAACGTAGATGCACATCATGTCCTGGCCCTTCTGGTTGATGATCGTATCAACCGCGACGGCCGTCTTGCCGGTCTGACGGTCGCCGATGATCAGCTCGCGCTGGCCACGACCGACCGGAACCATCGAGTCGACCGACTTCAGACCGGTCTGCACCGGCTGCGACACCGACTTGCGCCAGATGACGCCCGGCGCAACCTTTTCGATCTTGTCGGTCTGCTTGGCGTTGATCGGGCCCTTGCCATCGATCGGCTGGCCGAGTGAGTTGACGACGCGACCGAGCAGTTCGGGGCCGACCGGCACTTCGAGAATGCGGCCGGTGCACTTGACCGTGTCGCCCTCGGTGATGTGCTCGTACTCGCCAAGAACGACGGCGCCGACGGAGTCGCGCTCGAGGTTCAGGGCCATGCCAAAGGTGTTGCCGGGGAATTCCAGCATTTCGCCCTGCATGACGTCCTGGAGGCCGTGCACGCGGCAGATGCCGTCAGTAACCGAGACGACGGTACCTTGCGTGCGGGTCTCGGCACCCACCTGCAGGTTCTGAATCTTGCTCTTGATCAGTTCGCTGATCTCGGAAGGATTCAATTGCATGAATTTCTCCTAGTTCTTGAGCACCGTGGCCATGGCTTCGAGCTTGCCGCGCACCGACGCGTCCAGCACCCGGTCACCCACCACCACCTTGATTCCGCCGATCAGTTCCGGCTGCACCGCGACGCGCGGCTGCAAACGGGTTCCGAAATGGGCCTCAAGCTGGCTCGTCAGATTTTTCAGTTGCGCGTCGTCAATGGGGTAGGCACTTTCAACCAGCGCCTCCTTGACCCCTTCTTCCGCACTCTTCAACTGCTCGTAGATCTCGCTGATTTCCGGCAGGGCGGCGAGCCGCTCGTTCGAAGCCAGAACCCGGATCAGATTGCCGAGTTCCTTGTCGTCGGCAGCACCGACGATGGCGATGAAGAGCTGCGCCACTTGCTCGGCGGAGAATTTCGGGTTGCCGACAACCGCGGTCATTTCGGCATCCCGCGCCACGGCGGCGAGCAGGCGGAGCTTGTCGCTCCACGCTGCCAGCGCCCCGGCCTCCCGCGCCATGCGGAAAACGGCTTCCGCGTAGGGACGAGCGATGGTGACAGATTCGGCCATGAGCGTTACAGGTCCTGTTTGATCGCGGCAAGCATGTCGCCGTGAGCCTTGGCATCGACTTCGCGGCGCAGGATCTTCTCCGCACCGGCAACAGCCAGCTCGGCAACGCGCTCACGCAGGGATTCCTTGGCGCGGGCAGCTTCCTGCTCGATCTCGGCCTTGGCGCCGGCAACGACCTTGTCGGCTTCGACCTTGGCCTGGAGCTTGGCATCCTCGATGATCTGCAGGGCACGCCTTTCGGCCTGGGCAATGACTTCGGAGGCTTTTTCCTTGCCCTCGCGCAGCGCCTCGGACGAACGCTTGGTGGCCAGCTCGAGATCGTGCTTGCCGCGCTCGGCGGCCGCCAGGCCGTCGGCTATCTTCTTCGCCCGCTCGTCAAGTGCCTTCACGATGGGCGGCCACACGAATCTCATCGTGAACCACGCCAGAATGAAGAACACAACAAGCTGGGCGACCAGGGTTGCGTTCAGATTCACGCTAGTACTCCCTCGAAAAGTGGGTAGGGAGGCGTCCGCTTAGACCGTGAACGGGTTGGCGAAGGCGAACATCATGGCGATACCGACGCCGATCAGGAAGGCGGCATCGATCAGACCGGCCAGCAGGAACATCTTGGTCTGGAGTTCGTTCATCAGCTCCGGCTGACGGGCCGAGGCTTCGATGTACTTGCCGCCCATCAGACCAATACCGATACAGGCGCCGATGGCACCCAGACCGATGATCAGACCGGAGGCGAGAGCAACAAAACCGAGAACGTGTTCCATGACAACTCCTTAAGTGTAGAAAACAATGAGGTGATTACTGCAAAAAAATCTTTTGAATCAATGGCTTTCGTGAGCCTGGCCGACATACACCAGCGTCAGCATCATGAAGATGAAGGCCTGCAGCGTGATGATCAGGATGTGGAAGATGGCCCAGGCCGTGCCGGCAAGCACGTGGCCGATCCAGAGCAGCCCGCCGGTCATCGCCGAGGAACCGCCCCAGGCGGCGCCCATCAGCGCGATCAGCATGAACACCAGCTCGCCGGCGTACATGTTGCCGAACAGTCGCATCCCGTGCGAAACGGTCTTGGCCAGGAACTCGATCATCTGCATCAGGAAATTGATCGGGTAGAGCAGCGGATGGCTGCCGAAGGGCGCGGTGAAGAGTTCGTGCACCCAGCCGCCGAGACCCTTGATCTTGATGTTGTACCAGATGCAGACGAGCAGGACGCCGACGGACATGCCGAGCGTGCCGTTGAGATCGGCCGTGGCCACGACGCGCAGATAGGCGTGCTCGTCGCCGCTGAGCGAACCCCAGAGCATGGGCAGCAGGTCGACCGGCAGCAGGTCCATCGCGTTCATCAGGAAGATCCAGACGAAGACGGTGAGCGCGAGCGGCGCGACGAACCTGCGCGACTCCTCGCTATGTACGATGCCCTTGGCCTGGTTGCTGACCATTTCGAGCAGGATCTCGACGGCCGCCTGCAGGCGACCGGGAACACCCGAGGTAACGCTGCAGGCCACCCGGTACATGACGAAGAGGCCGAGCGCCCCCATCAGTACCGAGAAAACCAGCGTATCGATGTTGATGACTGAAAAGTCGATGACCGACGCTTGCGCGTGGCCGGTGGAATTGAGGTGGGCCAGGTGGTGGACGATGTACTCGCCGGCCGTGGGGGCATGCTCGTGACCAGTTGCCATATTCAGGTCTTCTTCCAAAAAGCCAAAAAACTTGCCTGTGAAGCAACCACCAGCGCGATCAGCATGGAAGGCCAGTGCAGATCGGCGTACCCCTTGATGGCGATTGCCAGTATCCCTATCGTTGCCGCGATCTTGACGAACTCGCCGAAGAAGAAGTTGACCGGATAGTTGGCCCCCGGGCGGCGCGCCACAATACTCAGGCGCAACGCGAACAGCAGGTTCGGGAGAACACTGGCAACAGCTCCCAGCGCCGCCGATACCGCTCCGACCGTTCCGACCAGCAAGCCGGCCAGCGCCGTGACGACGATGCTTGCGCCGATTTGCAGACTGATGGCTCTGAACATAGGCGCAGGTACGGACAAGGCGGCAGGCGACCGCGCACAACAAAGATGTCAACTATAAGAGTTTGCAATCGGCAAGTCAAACGATGTTGCGTTGCAGCACCCGCCGGGCATTTCGCCGTCCGACACGGCGGAATGCCCGGCGCATTCAGCGAATCCGCTGAAGGATGCCTTCGAGCTGGTCGAGATC
>JAVFAT010000009.1:0-18801 GCA_034002385.1 Azospira sp.
GGCGCCGATGCCGATGCGCGTGAGGAACATCTTCATCTGCTCCGGCGTCGTGTTCTGCGCCTCGTCGAGGATGATGAAGGCGTGGTTCAGCGTGCGCCCGCGCATGTAGGCCAGCGGCGCGATCTCAATCGCCTGCTTCTCCAGCATCTTCATCACGCGGTCGAAGCCCATCAGGTCGTAGAGCGCGTCGTAGAGCGGGCGCAGGTACGGGTCGACCTTCTGCGACAGGTCACCCGGCAGGAAGCCGAGGCGCTCGCCGGCCTCGACCGCCGGCCGCGTCAGCACGATGCGCGAAACCAGTTCGCGCTCGAAGGCATCGACCGCACAGGCCACCGCCAGATAGGTCTTGCCGGTGCCGGCCGGGCCGATGCCGAAGGTGATGTCGTGCTCCTGGATGTGCTTCAGGTACTCGATCTGCCGCGGCGTGCGGCCGTGCAACTCGGACTTCCTCGTCACCAGCGCCGGCGACGGGCCGCCATGCGCGGCAATGCCGCGAACCGGCCGGTTGAGCAGCTCGATCAGGCCAAGCTGGATTTCATCGACCGAGAGCGGCTGCCTCGCCATGCCGTAGAAATGTTGCAGCGCCTCGGCGCCGCGCTGCGCGGCGGCGGTTTCGCCGTGGATCGTGAAGCGCTCGCCGCGACGCGCGATGGCGATGTCGAAGGCGGCCTCGATCTGACGCAGGTTGTCGTCGAGCGCGCCGCAGAGATTGGCCAGCCGTGTGTTGTCGACCGGCGAGAGCAGCAGTTCGACCGGGCGTTTTCTGGGTTTGCGTTCAGCTTTCACGGGTAACGATCTCGCCTCGTAGCGAATTGGGTAGCGCCGCCGTGATACGCACGTCGACGAAGCGGTTGATGAGCCGGGCGCTGTTCGCGCCGCCGGCGAAATTGACGACGCGGTTGTTGTCGGTGCGCGCCGCCAGTTCATGCTCGCTCTTTCTGGAAACGCCTTCGACGAGCACGCGCTGCACGCTGCCGACCATCGCCTCGCTGATTGCCGAAGCCTGCTCGGCGATGCGCTTCTGCAAGCGCATCAGGCGCTGCGTCTTCAGTTCGTCCGGCGTGTCGTCAGCGAGGTCGGCGGCCGGCGTGCCGGGACGCGAACTGTAGATGAAGGAGAACGACGCATCGAAGCCGATGTCGTCGATCAGCTTCATCGTCTTCTCGTAGTCTTCTTCCGTCTCGCCGGGGAAGCCGACGATGAAGTCGGTCGACAGCGAAAGGTCGGGGCGCACCGCACGCAGCTTGCGGACGATCGATTTGTATTCGAGCACCGTGTAGCCGCGCTTCATCGCCGCCAGGATGCGGTCGGAGCCGGACTGCACCGGCAGGTGCAGGTGCGAAACCAGCTTCGGCACTTTCGCATAGGTGTCGATCAGGCGCTGCGTCATCTCGCGCGGATGCGAGGTGGTGTAGCGGATGCGCTCGATGCCGGGCACTTCGGCGATGTATTCGATCAGCATCGCCAGGTCGGCAATCTCTTCGCTGCCGGCCATCGCCCCGCGGTAGGCGTTCACATTCTGGCCGAGCAGCGTCACTTCACCGACGCCCTGGTCGGCGAGGCCGGCGACTTCGGTCAGCACGTCGTCGAACGGCCGCGAAACCTCTCCGCCGCGCGTGTAGGGAACGATGCAGAAGGTGCAGAACTTCGAGCAACCCTCCATGATCGAGACGAAGGCGGACGCCCCCTCGACCCTGGCCGGCGGCAGGGCATCGAACTTCTCGATCTCGGGGAAGGAGATGTCGACCGCCGCCCTGCCCTTCTCGCGCCGTTCGGCGATCAGTTGCGGCAGGCGATGCAGTGTCTGCGGCCCGAAGACGACGTCGACATAGGGCGCGCGGGCGACGATCGCCGCGCCCTCCTGGCTGGCGACGCAACCGCCGACGCCGATGACGAGATCCGGATTCTGCTGCTTCAGGTGGCGGACGCGGCCAAGGTCGTGGAAGACCTTTTCCTGCGCCTTCTCGCGCACCGAGCAGGTGTTGAAAATGATGATGTCGGCGTCCTCGGGGGTATCGGTTTTCACGACCCCTTCGGAAGCGTTGAGCACGTCGGCCATCTTGTCCGAGTCGTACTCGTTCATCTGGCACCCGAAGGTGCGGATGAAGAGTTTCTTGGGCATTGCGGAATGTTCAGGTCAGGAACGGCGCACCGTGCGTCGCCGCAGAGCGGCGGGCGGGAACGACGACGGGGGGATCGATGGCGTCCGAAACATCCGCAGCGAAGCATCCGCAGAGTTCGCGGGAGCCGCAGGATCGGCAGACCCGGCGGGATCGACGTCGCCGCGGAAAGCGGCGACGGAAGCGGCAGGAACAGCAGCAGGAAGTGTGACGGGAACCGGCATGGAATCAATTATATACGACGGCGCCACAAGCAAGCCGGAACTTGACCGGGGCCAGGCCGCCCCCTATAATCCGCTCCCTTTGCGGTGATGTAGCTCAGTCGGTTAGAGCGACGGATTCATAACCCGTAGGTCGGCGGTTCGATTCCGCCCATCACCACCACCAGATACCCGAAGCCCTGACCTGCAAGAAATTCCTTGCGGCTCAGGGCTTTATACTTTCCGGCTCCCATAAAGACTCCAATACATCGGGGTAGAAAACTGCTGACGTGCTCACGTCCACCGCAAGGCCGCGAATCGTCAACAAGCCGGCGGGCGGGCCGGTCACCACTCTGCTCGACATGGGATGCGGCGGCGGCAAGAACGTCCTGAACCTGAAGCGGGGGTTTGACGTCACCGGCCTCGACCTCAGCCCCACCATGCTGGAGCAGGCGAGGGCGCTGAATCCGGAATGCGCCTTCGTCGAGGGCGACATGCGTTCATGCCGGCTCGGCAGGACATTCGATGCCGTGCTCATGGACGATGCCATTTCGCACATGAACAGCCTTCCGGATTTCACGGCGGCGCTTCGCACGGCCCATGCGCACCTGAACACGGGAGGCGTCCTGATCGTCACGCCCGACGTCACGCCCGAGACTTTCGTGCAGAACAACACCACGACGACCGCCGCCACGGGTGACGGAGTGAACGTGGTCTTTGTCGAGAACGTCTATGACCCCGATCCCACGGACGAGCACTACGAAACGACGATCCTCTACCTCATCCGGGATGAACGGTAACTACGGATCGAAACCGATCACTGGACAATGGGCACCTTCTCCCTGGACACCTGGCGCCGCGTTCTGCGTGAAACCGGCTTCGAGCTGCACGAGGAACGCTATGCATCGGGAGAGGATGATTACACCGTCTTCGCGTGCGTAAGGAAAGCATGAACGTTGTGGAGGAGCGGGCAACGCCATGTCGCGTCATCAAGTCCGCCCATGCCTGAGCGGCTGTGATGAGCTTGCCGCGACGTGGCCACCAAGGAGGAGGCGTGTGAAGGACGCTGCCTCCCACGATCTCCGGCAAGGCCCGAGCACTGCCGGCCTTCCCCTCTCAGCCGTTTTCGATCCTTCCTTCCGTTTCCCCGAAAGCGAAAGGCCGCCCGCGGGCGGCCTTCCGGTTTATCCATTTTTTCTTCTGTGCGGCGAAACTTACTTCTTCTTCTTGGCGACGGCGGCCTTGAAGGAGGCGCCGGCGGAGAACTTCGGCACGGTCGTCGCCGGGATCTTGATGGCGGCGCCGGTCTTCGGGTTCTTGCCGGTGCGGGCGGCACGCTTGGCGGCCTTGAAGGAACCGAAACCAACCAGGGTCACGTTGTCGCCCTTGGCAACAGCAGTGGTAATGGCGGCAACGGCAGCGTCGAGCGCACGGCCGGCTGCGGCCTTGCTGATGTCGGCACCGGTGGCGATGGCATCGATAAGTTCGCTCTTGTTCATTCAGAGTCTCCTACGGATAAGGGTGGGTGTTAACGGAAGGCTGTAGCCGCAGCGATTGTGTCATAGGCTTTTTTCAAATGCCACAACTTTTTGCTGGCTTTTTAAATGGCGCAAGCCTTGCGCCTCAATGCTTTCCGCCAAGTCCGAGATAGGCATCCACGACACGTGGGTCGCTGGCAAGCTCGTTGCTTGGCCCTTCGAGCGAGATTTCGCCGGTTTCCAGCACATAGCCGTAATCGGCCACCTGCAAGGCGGCGCGGGCATTTTGCTCGACCAGAAGGATGGAAACGCCGCCATCCCGGAGCCTCGCAACGGTGCGGAAAATCTCGCGGATGACGAGCGGCGCGAGGCCCAGACTGGGTTCGTCGAGCATCAGCAGCTTCGGTCGGGCCATCAGCGCCCGGCCCATCGCCAGCATCTGCCGCTCACCGCCGGAAAGGGTGCCGGCAAGCTGCGCCGAGCGTTCCCGAAGACGCGGGAAGATGTCATAGACCTCGGCCACCGTCTCCCGCCAGGCGCGGTCGCCGCGCCGGTAGCGGCCGAAGGCACCGAGCAGCAGGTTGTCTTCCACGCTCATGTCGGCGAACAGTTCGCGCTTTTCCGGCACCAGCGTCAGGCCAAGGCCGACGCGCTCCTCGACCTCGCAGTCGTTGCCGAGCCGGCGGCCGGCGTAGGCGACTTCGCCGCGTCCGGGCAGGAGACCCATCAGGCAGGAGAGCAGCGTCGTCTTGCCGGCGCCGTTGGGGCCGATGACGGTGACGATCTCGCCTTCGCGCAGCGTCAGGCCAACCTTGTGCAGCGCCTCGACCTTGCCGTAGGAGACGGAGAGATCCTTTGCTTCGAGCAGCACGGGACGCAGCGCGCTCATTCGACACCTCCGAGATAGGCTTCGAGCACTTTCGGGTTTTCCTGGATTTCCTGCGGCAGCCCTTCGGCGAGTTTCTCGCCGAACTCCATGACGAACACGCGGTCGGCCAGCCCCATGACGAAATCCATGTCGTGCTCAACGAGCAGGATGCCCATGCCCTCGGCGCGCAGCCGGCGCAGCAGGTCGGCGAGCGCCTGCTTTTCCAGGTAGCGCAGGCCGGCAGCCGGCTCGTCGAGGAGCAGCAGGCAGGGGTCGGCGGCGAGCGCGCGGGCGATCTCGACGATGCGCTGCTTGCCGAGCGGCAGGCTGCCGGCGGCGTCGAACAGGTGCTCGCCGAGACCGACACGCTCGATCTGCCGCGCCGCCTCGAAGCGCAGCCGGCGCTCCTCGTCGCGGTCGAGGCGGCAGGCGGCGTGCACAAAGCTGCGGCCGCCGCGCAGGTGGGCGCCGATGGCGACGTTGTCGAGCACGCTCATCGCCGGCAGCAGGCGCACATGCTGGAAGGTCCGGCTCATGCCGCGGCGGGCGATCTCGCGCGAGGGCAGCCGGTCAATGCGCCGACCGAGGAAATTCACCTCGCCGTCGCTCGGCGGATTGACACCGGAGATGCAGTTGAACATGGTGCTCTTGCCCGCGCCGTTCGGGCCGATCAGGGCCATCACCTCGCCAGCGCGCACCTTGAAGGAAATCTCGCTGTTGGCGGCGAGGCCGCCGAAATGCTTGCTCACCTCGCGCACTTCGAGAATGACTTCGCCGCTTTCCGGCATCGTGCGCTGCGGCAGGCGCCCGGCTTCGGCGACGCTACCGGCCGAAGCCGGGGCCGGCCACAGGCGGGCAAGGCGCTGCGCCAGCGCCGGCCACAAGCCATCGCGGGCACGATGCAGCACGAAGATCATCAGGAGGCCGAAGACGATCACCTCGAAGTTGCCGGACTGGCCGAGCAGCTTCGGCAAGATGTCCTGCAGCCACTGCTTGAGCACGGTCACCAGCCCGGCGCCCAGCAACGCCCCCCAGACGTGGCCGACGCCGCCGATGACGGCCATGAACAGGTATTCGATGCCCTGCGTCAGCGAGAAAGGCGTCGGATTGACGAAGCGTTGCAGGTGCGCGTAGAGCCAGCCGGAAACACAGGCGAACAGCGCGGCGATGGTGAAGATGACGATTTTGTAGCGAGCGGTGTCCACGCCCATCGCCTCGGCCATCACGGTGCCGCCCTTCAAGGCGCGGATGGCGCGACCGGCGCGTGAGTCGAGCAGATTCTGCGTGGCGACGATGGCGAGCAGCAGCGCTGCCCAGATCAGGTAGAAAAATTCACGGCCGCTCTTCAGCTCCATGCCGCCGAGCGACACCGGCGGGATGCTGCCGAGGCCGGTATGGCCGCCGAAAGCTTCGATGTTGCCGAACAGGAAATACAGGCTGATGCCCCAGGCGATGGTACCGAGCGGCAGATAGTGCCCCCCCATGCGCAGCGTGATGAAGCCGAGGCAGAGGGCGACGGCAGCGGTGACGGCAAGCGCGACGGGCAGCGTCAGCCACGGACTCCAGCCGAAGGCCGTGGACAGCCAGGCGGTGGCGTAGGCGCCGACACCGACGAAGGCCGCCTGACCGAAGCTGGTCAGGCCGCCGACGCCGGTGAGCAGCACCAGGCCGAGGGCAACCAGCGCATAGAGGCCGATGTAGTTGGCGAGCGTAACGTAGAACTCGGCCGATTCCGGCAGCACCACCGGCAGCAGCGCGAGGGCGACGGCAAAGCCGGAGAGCAGCAGCGGGGAAGACGGACGCTTCATCTCATTCCTCCTCGTCCGAATGGCGGGAGGTGAGCGAGCGCCAGAGCAGCACCGGGATGATCAGCGTGAAGACGATCACCTCCTTGTAGGCGCTGGCCCAGAACGACGAATACGCTTCCAGGAAGCCGACCAGCAGCGCGCCGGCAGCAGCCACCGGGTAGCTGACGAGGCCGCCGATGATGGCGCCGACGAAACCCTTGAGGCCAATCAGGAAGCCCGAATCGTAGTAGAGCGTGGTGATCGGCGAGATCAGGATGCCGGAGAAGGCGCCGATCAGCGCCGCCAGCGTGAACGACAGCTTGCCGGCCATCGTCGTCGAGATGCCCATCAGCCGGGCGCCGGTGCGGTTCAGCGCGGTGGCGCGCAGCGCCTTGCCGTAAAGGCTGCGGCCGAAGAAGACGTAGAGGGCGACGATGAGGATCGCGGAAATCGCCAGGATCCACAGCGTCTGGTATTGCAGCGTGGTCACGCCGAGGTCGAGCATTCCTTCGGTAAAGGCCGGCGTGCGCGTGCCCTCGGCGCCGAAGAAAAGCAGCCCGAGGCCGATCAGCACGACATGCACGGCGATCGAGACGATGAGCAGGATGAGCACCGGCGCCTCGGCGACCGGCTGGTAGGCCAGCCGGTAGATCATCGGCCCGAGCGGCACGACGACGCAGAGCGCCAGCGCCACCTGCGCCGCCAGCGGCAGGGCGGCAAGATCGACGCCGGCAAGCAGCAGCCAGAGCGCCAGCGGTGCCAGCAGATTCACGGCGACGATGCGCGGCAGCCGGCGCGCGCCGCCGTGGCGCAGCGCCCAGGCGCCGTCGAGCGCGGCGATGACAGCGCCGAGCGCAAGCATCAGCCAGAGCGTCGCCGGCAGCTTGCCGGCCTGCAGCGTGGCGAGCGTCAGTGCGCCGTAGGCGACGAACTCCCCTTGCGGGATGAAGATGACGCGCGTCACCGCGAAGACCAGAACCAGCGCCAGCGCCAGCAGCGCGTAGATGGCTCCGTTGGTCAGGCCGTCCTGGCCAAGAAGGAGGGCGATCTGAAAATCCATGCAAATTCCTGCGCCCGACATACGGTCGTGCCGGGCTGTCCATGTGACGGCGGCCCGACGCTGCCGCCGGCCAGGCGGCGGGAGCCGCGCACCGGGTGCCGCTTCCTCAGGGCACTTTCTCCGGGCGCTTCCCCCGCCGTTTTTTCTTTCCTCTCGTTACGCCGGCCTTACTTCACCAGCTTCCAGGCACCGCCCTCGATCCGGACCATGACGCGGGCGCGCTGGTCGAAACCGAGGTGTTCGGTCGCACTCATGTTGAACACGCCGTGCGCTACCGGCAGTTCCTTGACGCCATCCAGCGCATCGCGCAGCGCGGCGCGGAATTCCGGGCTGCCCGGCTGCGCCTTCTTCAGCGCCGCCGGCACCGCTGCTTCGAGCAGCTTGAAGGCATCCCAGGCGTGCGCGCCGAAGGTCGACACGCTGCCCTTGCCGTGCGCCGCCTCGTACTTCTGCACGTATTCCTGCGCCGATTTTTTCACCGGGTTGTCGCCCGGCAGCTGGTCGGCGACAAGCACCGGGCCGGCGGGCAGGAAGGTGCCTTCGCAATCCTTGCCGCAGACACGCAGGAAGTCGGCGTTGGCGACACCGTGCGTCTGGTAGATCAAGCCCTTGTAGCCGCGCTCCTTGAGCGCCTTCTGCGGCAGTGCGGCCGGCGTGCCGGAGCCGCCGATGAGCACCGCGTCCGGCTTGGCGGCGATGATCTTCAGCACCTGGCCGGTAACCGAGGTGTCGGCACGGTTGAAGCGCTCGTTGGCGACGATCTCGATCTTGCGCACCTTGGCGACGCCGGCGAACTCGTTCGCCCAGCCCTCGCCGTAGGCGTCGGAGAAGCCGATGTAGGCGACGCGCTTCACGCCGTTGTCGCTCATGTGCTCGGTGATCGCCGTCGACATCTGCGCGTCGTTCTGCGGCGTCTTGTAAACCCAGCGACGGCGGGCATCGACCGGATCGACGATGGCGCGACCGGCGGCCATCGAGATCATCGGCGTCTGCGCCTCGGCGGCAACATCGATCATCGCCAGCGAGGCGGGGGTGACGGTCGAGCCGATGATCACGTCGACCTTCTCCTCGGCGACGAACTTCTTGGCGTTCTTCACCGCCGTCGTCGTGTCGGAAGCGTCGTCAAGCAGCACCAGACGCACTTTCTGGCCGGCGATGCTCTGCGGCACCAGCGCGAAGGTGTTCTTCTCCGGGATGCCGAGCGAAGCAGCGGGGCCGGTGGCCGAAACGGTGACGCCGACGGTGATGTCGGCCAGCGCGGCGGCAGGCAGGGCAAACAGCAGGGCGGCGATCAGCCTTCTTTGTTTCATCGTGGTCTCCTCCGGGATGAGCGGTTCTGATCCTTTGATTCGATTCTTTTGCAGCCGGGTCGCATCGGCGCCGGTCGGCCAGCGTCACGGCGGAAAAATGCGGGAGAGTACGACATTCCGCGCCGATGCGCATCACCGACAAGCCAAGAATGGCCGGCGAGCACCGCCAAAACGGCCGCTGGAAGGCTGCCGACGCGGGGATCCGGCCGGGCCGGACAAGATTCCTCGCGCCGACCGCCCCCCTGCGGCCGATGCCTGCCGATCCGCCGACTCTGGCCGCCCCGCTCCGGAAAACCCCGGCTTGCCGCCAGCCACGCCAGGCCTTCCCGTGACGCGCGCACCGACGCAGAATGGCGCCCTGTCGCCCGCGCGCGGGCATGACGCCGATGAGCCACGACGATGAACCCCGAAGACCTGGAACGCCTGCTGACGACAACGATGCCCTTCGGCAAGCACGCCGGCCGGCGGCTTGCCGACCTGCCGGGCGACTACCTCAACTGGTTCGCCCGCGAGGGCTTCCCGGCCGGCGAGATCGGTCGCCTGCTACGCCTGATGCAGGAAATTGACCACAACGGGCTGCGCCCGCTGCTCGACCCGCTGCGCTGAAAATCGAAGATAATCCGCGACTTCCGGACGGCGGCCCGCGTTCTTGCGGGCCGGATGACGAAGGCCGGAAACGGCGAAAACCGAAAACGGCGAAAACGAACGTGGAGCCCCCCGCCAACAAGCCCCAGACCCACACGCCCCAGCAGATTTCCGAACGCTGCGCGGCAATCATGTGGCCCGGCGACCGGGCGCCGCAGGCCCTCGGCATCGAACACGTGCGCGTCGCCCCCGGCGAGGCGGTGGTACGCATGACGGTGCGCCCGGACATGACGAATGGCCACGGCACCTGCCACGGCGGCTTCATCTTCACGCTCGCCGACACCGCCTTCGCCTACGCCTGCAACACGTTCAACGCACGCACCGTCGCCGCCGGCGCCGACATCGACTTCATCGCCCCGGCGCACAGCGGCGAAATGCTGACGGCGCACGCGCAGGCACGGCACCAGGGCGGCCGCAGCGGCCTCTACGACATCGAGGTACGCAGCGCGGCGGATGCGCTGGTAGCCGTCTTCCGCGGCCGGGCGACGCGCGTCAGGGGCCACTTCTTCGAGGCCGGGTGAGCGCGGCGCGACTTTTCCTCCGGCGCATTCCGGCTCCGGCCGCCCTGTTCGCCGCCCTCGCCTGCGCGCCGGCACTCGCGGCCGATGCGACCGGCGGGCCGCTCTGGGCGCAGCAGGCGGTCGACGCGCTGTGGCTGCTGGCCACCCTCTATCCGCTGTGGGTGCTGCCGGCCTGCTTCCTCGTTGCCCGCCGCGTCGTTCGCCGCCTGCTCGCGCGCAGCACGAAGACGCCGGTGCCGGGCGCCATCGCAGCGCAGCTGCTGCTCTTCTCGCCGATCGCAGCCGTCATGCCGGGCGACGACACCGCCTACCTGGTACCGTGGTGGATTAGCCTGCTCGGCGAAGTCGACACGCGACTCGCTCTCGGCTCGCTCATCGTCATGCCGCTACTGTCGATCCCCGTGGCCACCGTCATCGCCATCCGCGCCCTGCGGGCAGAGGACAGCTGAAGCGCGGCGCACGCCGACGCCATCCCGGTCGACGGTCGTGATGCATCCCCGGAATGGGAAAAAAACCGCTCCCCGCACGCCGCCAAAGACACATTTCCGACACCGTCGGCGGCACACCGAACAGGCTGGAATCCCTTTTCCTACCTTGGCTTGGCAACTAGTGCTTATAATCGTTTTTACCCACGCGCCTATGCATTTAGTAATAGATGAAACGGGTGAAGCGATAGGCGAAAAAACAGAGAGCCGGGAAAGACCGACATGAAAATCAACCTGCCCGTCACCGACGCGGAAAGCCATCTCCCCGAAAACGAGTTCATCTACTCGCGAACCAACCTCAAGGGAGCCGTCGAGGAAGCCAACGAAGCCTTCTGTCAGGTCAGCGGCTTCACCCGCGACGAGCTGGTCGGCAACAACCACAACATCGTCCGCCATCCGGACATGCCGCCGGCCGCCTTCGAGGATCTCTGGCGCGACCTGAAGGCGGGTCGCCCGTGGCGCGGCATCGTCAAGAACCGGCGCAAGGACGGCGGCTTCTACTGGGTCGTCGCCAACGTCTCGCCGGTGCGCGAGGACGGCCGCATCGTCGGCTACCAGTCGGTGCGTAGCCGCCCCAGGCCGGAGGAAATCGCCGCCGCCGACGCCGCCTACCGTCGGCTGAGGGAAGGCGACAAGTCGATCTACGTCGAGCACGGCCGCGTCGTCAAGCGACGCCCGGCCTGGCTCACCGCGCTGCTCACGCTGCGCAGCCAGATGTCGCTCGCCGGCCTGGCCGGCGTCGTCGTTTCGACGCTGCTGCTGCTCACCGCGCTCGACATCCTGGCGCTGCCGGCCGAACTGCTGGCCACCTTTGCCGGCGTGACCCTGCTCGGCTCGCTGTATTTCCTGCTGATCTATGCGCCGGCGGTCAACCGTGACCTGCAAACCACCTCCGCCTGGCTGGAACGCGTGCTGTGTACCGGCGACCTGCGCCAGCGCCTCGACATGGATCGCCGCGACGTCGTCGGCGGCATCGCGCGCAAGGCGGACAAGTTCGTTTCCAGCATCCAGGCCGTGTTGCAGGGTGTGGTGGACGTCGCCGGCCAGGTCGACCACGCGGTTCAGGGCGTGAATTCAGGCATCAAGGACGTGCACCGGGCAGCCGAGGAGCAGAGCCGCGCCACGTCGGCGGCGGCAGCGGCGGCCGAAGAGGTGACCGTATCGATCAGCGAAGTGGCGAGCAACGCCGAGGAAACGCGCCAGACCGCCGAGCAGACCGGGCATACCGCGCAGGAAGGCGCCCGCGTCACCAGCGAGGCAACGACGACGATCCAGACGCTGGCCGATACCGTTCAGCATTCGGCCGAGCACGTCGAGTCACTCGGCGAACGCTCCGAGGAAATCAGCCGCATCACCGGCGTCATCAAGGAAATCGCCGACCAGACCAACCTGCTTGCGCTGAACGCGGCCATCGAGGCGGCGCGTGCCGGCGAACAGGGGCGCGGCTTTGCCGTCGTCGCCGACGAAGTCAGGAAGCTCGCCGAGCGCACCAGCAAGGCGACGCAGGAAATCAGCACGATGATCGTCAGCATCCAGCAGGAAACCGGCACCGCCGTCGAAGGAATGCGCGCCGGTGCCCACCACGTCGCCAGCGGCGTGCAGCTGGTCGGCGCTACCGAGGAATCGCTGCGCCGGATCAACGACGAGATGGCGGCGACGGTGCGCATGGTTTCCGACATCACGCACGCCTCGCGCGAGCAGCAGGAGGCGATGCACACGCTTGGTCAGGATCTGGAACACGTGGCGTCGATGACCGAACAGAACCTTTCCGTCGTCGAACACACGACGGCAACGGTCGGCTATCTCGAAAACGTCGTCCAGCGGATGCGCAAGGCAACGCGCCAGTACAATCTCTGAGCATCTTCGCCGGCGATGCGGCCGCATCCCGCCTGCGGATGCGGCCCGCCCTTCGCGGCGGCTTTTTTCCCGCGGCTTTTCCTAAGAACCTGTTCTCGATCTTTTCATGAGCAGGGCGAGGAAAGCCAGGTGGATGAACTGCAAACTGGTGTTGAGCTTGCGCTCGCAGTTTTTCCATGGCCTGCGACACTTCTCGATCCAGGCGAAGGATCGCTCGACGACCCAGCGCTGAAGCATGACCGCAAAGGTGTGCTTCTCACTGCCTTTGGCGATTTTCACTTGGGCACCCAGGAGTTCTTCAACCGCCTGCGCAAAGGGCTGGCCGACGTAGCCTCCTGCAAATTCAGGGCATGGCGGCCGAGTGCCAGCAGGGCACCTTTCCGGTCGGTCACATCAGCCGGCGTCACCGCAATGGCATGTGGCAAACCTTGGGTGTCGACGGCAATGTGACGCTTGATTCCCGAGCCTTTCTTGCCTGCGCCGTAGCCCTTCTCCCGGGCGCTATCGGTATTCTTGACGCTCTGTGCGTCGACGATCAAGAAGCTCGTCGAGGATTTGCGCCCCTGTCTGGTACGGACCGCGCCAACCACATTTTTTTAAAGCCCGTTCCAGAACGCTGAAACCGTCCGGGCCAGGCTCGCTCCATTTCGCGAAATACGCATGTACCGTTCGCCACTTGGGGTATTCGCTGGGCAACATCCGCCACTGACAGCCGCTCTTGAGCAGATACAACACGCCGCAGAACACTTCATATAAATCAACGGTGCGCGGCTTCGTTTGCTTGCGTACGCTTTCCAGCAACGGCCTGATTGTTTCGAACGCTTCCTTGCCGATGCCGCCGGGATGTCTCTTCATCATCATCCCCGACTACGACGTTCGGATGATCGTAAACAGGTTCTCAGCCGCCACCCGCCGCCGCTTTTCCAGCATGAGCGGCGGCACCGAGCCAGCGGCCGAAAATACGCGACAGCGCCTGCTCCGCCGGCGGCTTCAACAGGCACTCGTCTATAGCCAGGACGCGGCAGGAAGCGGCATCAACCGGTGCCGGCTCGGCAGAAACGAGCACCACCGGAAGCGGCGGCTCGCCGCGCCGGCGTTCGCGGGCGCGCAGTGCATGTACCAGCTGCAGCCCGTCCATCACCGGCATGTGACGGTCCGTGAGCAACAGGCGGTAGCGCCGTTCGGCAAGCAGCGCCAGCGCCTCGGCACCGTTCTCGGCGACATCGGCCGACCAGCCGAGGCCTTCGGCACGGCAGCGCAGCACCTCGCGGAAGACTGGCTCGTCGTCGACGATCAGGATCGCTGCCTCGTCACCGGCGCGGAAACGGCTGCGCACCAGACCGGCCAGCCACTCGCATTCGGAGACGCCAGCCGAACAAGCCTCGGCGTGCAGTTCCGCTGCGGTTGCATCGTCGAGAACGATCGTCAGTTCGCCCATGTCCTTGCCCTCCGGAATCTCCGCCTTGCCTGCCCTACGCCCGGCCGGAAAGCGGGCGCCACCAAAATAATTCGAATGGAATATAGTCATTGCCGATGTCAGCGTCAATAGGCTTTGCCTGTTTTTATTCGCCCGCCCGCGTCGCTAGGGTAAGCGGATGAAAATCGGACTTCGCATCAGGAAACTCCGCGAGGAGCACGGCTACAGCCAGGGGGAGCTGGCCCGCCGCATCGGCGTGACGCAGCCCACGGTTTCCGACTGGGAAAACAACCGCACCGAACCGACCGTAGACAACCTGCGCCTGCTGGCCGTTGAATTCGGCGTCCTCTTCGAATGGTTGGCCACCGGGCGCGGTCAGCGGCGCTTCGTGCCGATGGCCGGCGAAGCACCGGAGGAGTACCGCGTCGAGCGGCGACCACCGGCCGACGAAACGCAGTTGCTCGACCTCTTCCGCCGCCTGCCCGAAAAACGGCGGCAGGCATTGCTCGATTTCCTCTCGCGCTGGAGTTGACCGGGAAGCCTTTGCCGCGGAGGCGCCGGAACACAAAGAAATCCGATGGCCGAAGACCGCCCCGAATTGTCCGGCCGTCGATCGTCTCCGGGCCTCTGCGAGAAGGCTTCTCGTCTTCCGGTCAATCGTCGCGCAGCGACAGCGCCCGTTCATAGAGCGCGTTCCTGGCGGCGCCGGTGATGGCGTGCGCGAGTCTGGCCGCCTGCTTCACCGGCAGGCCGTCGGCAAGCAGCAGTTTCAGCACGCGCTCGCCTTCTCCGTCGTCATCACTGCCCGCGGCCGGCGGCGCATCGACGATCAGCACGAACTCGCCTTTCTGCCGGTTGGCGTCGGCCGCAAGCCAGGCCTGCGCCTCGCCGAGCGGGCAGACGTGGATCGTCTCGAAAAGCTTGGTCAGCTCGCGGGCGACGACGACGCGGCGTTCGCCGCCGAGCGTGACGGCGAGCGCCGCAACGCATTCCAGGATGCGGTGCGGCGCCTCGTAAAAGACCAGCGCGGCCGGCAGCGCGGCGATCTCGCGCAACGCCGCCTCACGTTGCTTTGCCTTCGCCGGCAGAAAGCCGACGAACAGCCAGCGCGGCGCCGCGATGCCCGAAGCCGAGAGCGCGGCGACGGCAGCACAGGGGCCGGGCAGCGGCACCACCGTGAAACCGGCCTCGCGCACGCGCGCCACCAGCCGGGCACCCGGATCGGAGACGGCCGGCGTGCCGGCATCCGAGATCAGCGCCACCGATTCGCCGGCGGCCAGCCGCTCGATCACCTGGCGGGCGGCGGCTTCCTCATTGTGCTCGTGCGCCGGCAGCAGCCTGGCCGAAGAACCGAGATGACGCAGCAGCGGCGCCGAGTGCCGGGTGTCCTCGGCGGCCACCCAGGGCACGGTGCGCAACACCTCGGCGGCGCGCGCCGTCAGGTCGCCGAGATTCCCCAGCGGGGTCGCCACCACATACAATGCCGAACATGCTTCCATCATTTTCCCGGGGCAATTCCTCGATGCCCGACGATACCACGGACGGCGCGCGCGCCGAGACGCTGGCCGCGCGCTTCCTCACCGCGCGCGGCCTCTCGGTACTGGCCCGCAACTACCGCGTGCGCGGCGGCGAGATCGACCTCGTCTGCGCCGACCATGGCACGCTGGTCTTCGTCGAGGTCCGCCTGCGTCGGCGCGGCGATTTCGGCGGCGCCGCAGCCAGCGTGACCGCCGCCAAGCGCCGCCGCCTGGTCCTCGCCGCCCGCCACTATCTCGCCCGCACGCACCGCCCCGAAGCGCCGTGCCGCTTCGACTGCGTGCTGCTCTCCGGGCTGAACGCGGCGGACATCGACTGGGTGCGCAATGCGTTCGGCACCGACGACGCCTAACGTCGGCACAAGCACCGGCCCGGTGACATTCCGTTACTGACGCGTCGGACGGAAAGCCGGCATCATCGGCCTCGTCTGGATCGCACCGGAACGGTTCACTCCAGCATGAGGACATGCGCGCGAACGGGCGAATGCCCGCTGCGAAGGCGCAAGAACGCAAGGAAAGCGCCGGAGAACTTCCCGGCCCGTAGCCTCCTTTTTTCTTCGCTGCCCCCTTGCTCCGGGTGTTCATGCCGTTCAGGCGCCCCTGCCGGGCGGATTCATGATGCAGGCCGGAAGCCGGCTTTCGCGCCTCTGATATAAAATCTGCCGCCTACCCTTTCAACCTTTCCCGCGCCGCAAGGCTTCCCGCATGGATCTCATCGACCGCATCAGCCGGCACTTCCACGACAGCGCACAGACCAAGCTCGCTGCCGTCGAACTGCTCGCCGCCCCCCTTTCCGACGCCGTGCAGACGATGGTCGGCTGCCTCGTAAACGACGGCAAGATCCTTGCCTGCGGTAACGGCGGCTCGGCCGGCGACGCGCAGCACTTCGCCGCCGAACTGGTCGGCCGCTTCGAGGCCGAACGCCAGGAACTGGCCGCCATCGCACTGACCACCGACAGCTCGATCCTCACCGCCGTCGCCAACGACTACGCCTTCGACGTCGTCTTCGCCAAGCAGGTGCGTGCGCTCGGCCGTCCCGGCGACGTGCTGCTGGCAATCTCGACCTCGGGCAATTCGACGAACGTGATCGAGGCGATCAAGGCCGCGCACGACAACGAACTGACCGTCGTCGCGCTGACCGGCAAGGGCGGCGGCCAGATCGGCGCCATGCTGCGCGAGGGCGACGTGCACATCTGCGTGCCGGCCGAGCGCACCGCGCGCATCCAGGAAACCCACCTCCTCGCCATCCACTGCCTGTGCGACGGCATCGATTGTCTGCTCTTGGGAGTTGAAGAATGATCGTGAAACGAACGCTGATCGCCGCCCTTCTGGTCGCGCTCGCCGCGCCGGCCCTCACCGGCTGCGCCGCCGCCGTCGCCACCGGCGCCGCCACCGGCGTGCTCGCCGTCCTCGACCGCCGCACCTTCGGCGCGCAAACCGAGGACGAAGGCATCGAGTGGAAGCTCTTCGGCTACGTCGGCAGCACCTACGACGACCGCACGCACGTCAACCAGACCAGCTTCAACCGCCGGCTGCTCCTGAGCGGTGAAGTGCCGGACGAGCAGACCCGCGCTGCCATCGAAGCCTACGCGCGCGGTCTCGCCAACGTCCGGCACATCTGGAACGAGCTGCGGATCGCGCCGGCGACGAGCCTCCAGTCGCGCAGCAACGACGCCTTCATCACCTCCAAGATCAAGGGGCGCTTCGTCGATGCCCGCAAATTCCGCGCAACGCTGGTCAAGGTCGTCACCGAAAACCGCACGGCCTATCTGTTCGGCATCGTCACCCGTGCCGAGGCGGATGCCGCCATCGAGATTGCACGCACGACGAGCGGCGTGCTGAAGGTGGTGAGCCTGATGGAAATCATCACGCCCGAACAGGCTCGCCAGATGGACACACCGCAGTCGTCGCAGCCGCCCCCGGATGCCGGCGACGCCCCGCCGCCACGCTGACCCGGACGCCCGCCCGATGAGCACTTTTGCCCCCCCCGCCTTCGAGGCCAAGGTCTGCCCGCCCGAGCGGCTGGCCGAGGCCGTTGCCCGCCTGCCCCGGCCCCTGGTCTTCACCAACGGCTGCTTCGACATCCTGCATCGCGGCCACGCCACCTGCCTCGCCCAGGCGCGTGCGCTCGGCGCCTCGCTCGTCGTCGCGTTGAACAGCGACGCCTCGGTGAAGCGTCTCGGCAAGGGCGACGACCGGCCGGTCAACACGCTCGCCGATCGCCTGACGGTGATCGCCGCGCTCGCCAGCACCGACCTCGTCACCTGGTTCGACGAAGACACGCCGCTTGCACGCATTCTCGACTGTCGCCCCGATGTGCTGGTGAAGGGCGGCGACTGGCCGGTGGAACGCATCGTCGGCGCGCACGAGGTACAGGGCTGGGGCGGCCGCGTGCAGTCGATCCCCTTCATCCACGAGAAATCGACGACGGCGCTGCTGGAGAAGATCCGCCGGCTGTGAGGCCGCCGGCCCGAGCAATCGCCCGCGCTCCCTGCCCCGCACCTCCCCGATGCCCGATGACGGGCGATGAACGAGGCGACCGCCTGCCCGCCTGCACCATCGGTTCCGGGAGAGGAGGCCGCCCCGGCGATGTTCGTGCGGCAATCCCGTCCATCCGCGTCCATCCGCGTCCATCCGCTTTCCGGTTTCATGCGGCAATCCATTGAATCTATAATCCGCACGATGTTTGTCCTTTTCGAAGAAGACGGCGCCTTCAAGACCGGTTCCCTGCTTGCCGACAACGATGCCTCGTTGCAGGTCGAGACGGTTTCGGGGAAGCGCGCCAAGATCAAGGCAGCGAACGTCCTGCTGCGTTTCCGTGACCCGGCCGCGAGCGCGCTGCTCGATGCGGCGGAGGCGCTCGCCGAGGGCGTCGAGGCGGAATTTCTCTGGGAGTGCGTCGGCGATGGCGAATTTTCTTTTTCTGATTTTGCCCGGGACTACTACGGACACGACCCCTCGCCGCTCGAAGCGACTGCGATCCTGCTTGCCCTACACGCAGCACCCGTCTACTTCCATCGCAAGGGTAAAGGCCGCTTCAGGAAAGCCCCTGCCGACATTCTGGCAGCCGCTCTGGCCGGTCTTGAAAAGAAGCGTCAGCAAGCGCTCGCCATTGCGCGCATGGTCGAAACGCTGAAGGCCGGGCAACTGCCGCCGGAATTCCCGCCGCTGCAAAAGGAACTGCTCTACCGGCCGGACCGCAACAAGCCCGAAACGAAAGCGCTGGAAACCGCCTGCGCCGAACTCGGCATCGCCGCCGCGCACCTGCTTGCGCGCTGCGGCGCCATCCGCTCGGCGCACGACTACCACTACCAGCGCTTCCTCAGCGAACATTTCCCGCGCGGTACCGGTTTCCCCGATGTGCCGTTGCCGACGGTGGATGCCGCCCTGCCGCGTGCCGGCGTGCGCGCCTTTTCCATCGACGACGCATCGACCACCGAAATCGACGATGCCTTCTCGATCGAGACGCTGCCCGGCATCGGCTGGCGCATCGGCATCCACATCGCGAGATCGGAAGA
>JAVFAT010000010.1:0-17858 GCA_034002385.1 Azospira sp.
TCAGCAGGGCTGGCCCGCCTTGCAGCCTTTCAGTATCCACAGCGAAATCACGCCGGAAACCTCGTCGGAGCGCGTCTTTCTTGCCAGCGAGGTGGGGTCGCGGCCGGCGTTGGTCTTGGCGTAGGGGTCGGCGCCGGCCTGCAGGAGCAGTTCAGCGTGACGGGCGTTCTGCGTGTAGGCGGTCATGTGCAGCGGCGTCAGCCCTTCGTTGTCGCGCACGTTGACCTGAGCGCCGGCGGCAAGCAGCGCTTTCAGCGCGCCGATGTCCGGGTTGGTTGCGGCGAGATGCAGCGGGGTTGAGCCGTGCTGGGTACGCGCGTCGCGCATCGCCGGGTCGGCCTTGAGGATCGCTTCGACATCCTTGCCCGTTCCAAGCCGGGCTGCGTCGTGAATCGGGCGGTCGTTGGCACCGATGACGCCGGCCCGGTTGGCGCCTGCCGCGGCTTCGGCGGCGATGCCCGATACCGGAAGGACAAGGGCACAGACGAGGGCGAGGAGTGCCAGGGGCAGCATGCGGGGAGACAGGATTCGCTTCATTCCAGAGACCTTGATTGAAAGCGGCGGAACGCCACACTCCGTGGTTTACGAAAAAGGCCCGCCAAGCGGCGGGCCTCGATGATGCCAAGAAGTGCTTCAGCCGACCAGCAGCTTCTTGATGTTCTCGATCGTCGACGGATCGTCGATGGTCGTCAGGTCGCCCGGATCGCGGCCTTCGGCGAGCGCCTGCAGCGAGCGGCGCAGCATCTTGCCGGAACGGGTCTTCGGCAGGGCGACGACGAAGTGCACGCGGCCGGGACGGGCGATGGCGCCGAGGCTGCTGTCGACGGCGGCAAAGACTTCCTTCTCCAGCGCCTTGGCGAGTTCCGGCGTGGCCACCTTGGCCGGATCCTTGACGACGGCGAAGGCCATCGGCATCTGCCCCTTCAGCTGATCGGCGACGCCGACGACGGCGACTTCGGCGATCGCCGGATGGCCCTGCACGGCTTCCTCGATCTCGCGGGTGCCGAGGCGGTGGCCGGCGACGTTGATGACGTCGTCGGTGCGGCCGAGGATGTAGTGGTAGCCCTCTTCGTCGTAGATGCCCCAGTCGAACGACGAGTAGACCTGCGGCTCCTTGAACAGCGAGAAGTAGGTCGACACGAAACGCTCGTCGTCACCCCACACCGTCGACAGACAGCCCGGCGGCAGCGGCGGCACGATGGCGACGATGCCCTTCTCGTTCGGTTCGCAGATCGAGCCGTCCTCACGGAAGATCTTGAGGTTGTAGCCATAGACCGGGAAGCTCGGCGTGCCGAACTTGAGCGGCTTCTGCTCGATGCCGGGCATCTGCGACAGCATCGGCCAGCCGGTTTCGGTCTGCCAGTAGTTGTCGATCACCGGCAGCTTCAACTCGCCCATGATCCACTCGTGCGTCGGCTGGTCGAGCGGCTCGCCGGCGAGGAACAGGTGCTTCAGCGAGGACAGGTCGTACTTGTGCATGTACGCCGGGTCCTGCTTCTTCAGCACGCGGGCGGCGGTCGGCGCCGAGAACATCACGTTGACCTTGTACTTCTCGACGATGTGCCACCAGATGCCGGCGTCCGGACGCAGCGGCGTGCCTTCGTACATGATCGTGCACATGCCGGCGATCAGCGGGCCGTAGATGATGTACGAGTGGCCGACGACCCAGCCGATGTCGGAGGTCGAGAACATCGTCTCGCCCTCGCCGCCGAGGAAGATGTTCTTCATCGACGAGGCGAGTGCCACGGCGTAACCGCCGGTGTCGCGCTGCACGCCCTTCGGCTTGCCGGTGGTGCCGGACGTATAGAGGATGTACGACGGCTCGGACGACTCCAGCCAGGTGACCGGTACCTTGGCGTCCATGAACTGCGCACGCAGCGTCGCGTAGTCGACGTCGCGACCCTCGACCTTGTTGAAGCCCTTGTCGAGGCCACGGTCGATCATCAGCACCTTGGCCGGCTTGTTCACGGCGAGGTCGATCGCCTCGTCGAGCAGGTGCTTGTACGGGACGGCCTTGCCGCCGCGCATGCCGGCGTCCGACGAGACGATCAGCTTCGGCGAGGCGTCGTCGATGCGGGTGGCCAGCGAGCCGGAGGCGAAGCCGCCGAAGACCACCGAGTGGATGGCGCCGATGCGGGCGCAGGCGAGCATGGCGAAGGCCGCTTCGGCGATCATCGGCATGTAGATCAGCACGCGGTCGCCCTTGCCGACGCCGAGGCCGAGCATGATCGCGGCCATGCGCTCGACTTCGCGCTGCAGCTCGGCGAAGGTGTAGACGACTTCCTCGTCGGTCTCGGTCGAGATGTAGACCAGCGCGCGGTCGTTCGGGCGCTTGGCGGCATGGCGGTCGACCGCGTTGTAGCAGAGGTTGGTCTCGCCGCCGACGAACCACTTGGCGAACGGCGGACGGGAGAAATCCAGCGTCTGGGTGAACGGCTTGTTCCAGTCGATGAGCTTTGCCTGCTCGCCCCAGAAGGCATCCGGGTTTTCGATGGACTGCTTGTGGACTTCCTGAATCGTGGTCATGAGACTCCCTTTACCGATTTTCCAAAGTTACCTGCACGCACCGCATACATTGATTGCACGCTTCGATTCTGCCGGGCATCTTGTTTTCCACTGCCTCGCACCCGGTCGGAAATGTCCTTCTCCGACGCACGGCGCAGCGGGAAAGACATCGTTTCTTCACGCGGCGCCTCCAGCAGGCCCGACAGCGCGGGAAGCGCCGGAGCCGAAAAAGCAGGAATGCGGGGAGCAGGAATGCGCCGGGCATTTTTGCCGGAGTCCGGGAAGACCGGGCAAAAATGCATAATTACGGATTATAAGCACAAAACCAGCCCCTCTGCACGCTACGGAAAGACCCCGCCAGCAGCCTCACGAAAACAGTGAAACGCCCGTCCGGCAAGGCAAAGCGACCGGCTTCCGGGTTTACAAAAAGCCCGGATTCAAATAGATTGCGCCGCCATGCCGATCCCCCGCCGACCCCGCCGCGCCCGTTTCGTCGCCAGCCTCGCCGCCGCGCTGCTCATCGCCGCCGCCACGCTGCCGGCACAGGCCGACGAACAGCGGGCCGGGGACGATTCCCTGCTCGAACGCTACTCGCACACCGTCCAGAACCTGATTTCCGACGGCCTGGCGCTGGTCGGCGTGAACTATCGTCGCGGCGGCACCGACCCGGACAGCGGACTCGATTGCAGCGGCCTCGTCCAGTTCGTGTTCCGCGAATCGCTCGGCCTCGACCTGCCGCGCACCTCCCGCGAAATGAGCGCCCTGGGCAACCGCGTCGGACGCAAGGAACTGCAGCCCGGCGACCTGGTGTTCTTCAACACCATGCGCCGCGCCTTCTCGCACGTCGGCATCTATCTCGGCGATGACCGCTTCCTGCACGCGCCCCGCTCCGGCGGCGAAGTCCGCGTCGAGGACATGCGCGGCCGCTACTGGGCGGCACGCTACAACGGCGCGCGCCGCATCGTCACGCACTGAGCCAGCGCCTGCCGCGCTGCCGCGCTGCCGCCCCCTGCCGCCCCCAGGCACCCCTGGGCGGCCCGGCGTTTCATCCCGCCCAATGAAAAGAACGTTTCTCATTTACGGGACGAAAATCCGCCGCTAGAATTCCCGTTCGACCTTTCCTGTACACCCGATCAGCCCCCGCCGGCCGCAGTCGCCGTCACCCGACCATCGGAGCCTCCACCATGAAGCAAGCCACTCCCCGCCTCCTGTTCGCCCTCTGTGCCGCGCTGCTCGCCGGCGCCGCCGGTGCCGAGGACAAGGTGCTGAACCTCTACTCGGCCCGCCATTACCAGACGGACGAGGCGCTCTACACCAACTTCACGAAGCAGACCGGCATCAGGATCAACCGCATCGAAGGCAAGGAAGACGAGCTGCTCGAACGGATCAGGAACGAAGGCGCCAACAGCCCGGCCGACGTGCTGCTGACGGTGGACGCCTCGCGGCTGGCCAAGGCGCACGAGATGGGCCTGTTCACGCCGGTACGGTCGACGCTGCTCGAATCGCGCATCCCGGCGCACCTGCGCGCCGAGGACTGGTTCTCCTTCTCCGTACGTGCCCGCGTCATCGTCTACGACAAGGCGACGGTTAATGCCGCGGACGTCCAGAGCTACGACGATCTCGCCGATCCGAAGCTGAAGGGCAAGGTGTGCTCGCGCTCCGGATCGCACCCGTACAACCTGTCGCTGATGGCCTCGATCATCGCGCACCAGGGCGCCGACAAGGCGGAAGCCTGGGCGAAAGGCGTCGTCGCCAACTTCGCGCGCGTGCCCAGGGGCGGCGACACCGACCAGATCAAGGCCGTCGCCGCTGGCGAGTGCGGCGTCGCCATCTCCAACTCCTACTACGTCGCCCGCCTGATGCGCTCCGACAAGGACGCCGACAAGAAGGTGGTGGAGAAGATCGGCATCGTCTGGCCGAACCAGAACGGCACCGGCACGCACATCAACGTCTCCGGCGCCGGCGTGCTCAAGCACGCGCCGCACAAGGAAGCGGCGGTGAAGTTCCTCGAATACCTCGCCTCCGACGAGGCCCAGCGTTACTTCGCCGACGGCAACAACGAATGGCCGGTGGTCAATGGCCTCAAGGTCGACAACCCGGCGCTGACCAGGCTCGGCCCGTTCAAGGCCGACACGCTGCCGGTCGGCAAGTTGCAGATGTATTCGACCAAGGCGCAGGTGATCTTCGACCGGGCCGGCTACCGCTGAACGCCCGGCAAGAGGAAGCGCCCGGCACCGGGCGCTTCCCTGCGCGCTGTCTGGCGGGCCTGAAGCGCGTTGCCGGGTTTGCAAAAGGCTGCGGTGGCATGGCGATACAATTCCCGCCATGCCCGTTCCGCTCCCGCCCAGCCGCCCGCTCGTCGTCTTCATCCTGACGTTTGCCGCGCTCGCTGCCTTCGGCCCGCCGGCGCAGGCAGCGCCGCCCCGGATCGAGGCACCGGCGCCGCTCGACGAACTGCTCCGGCGCCATCTGCCGCTCGATTCGCCGCAGAACGAAATCGGGCGCGAGGCGCTGCGTCGGCGCCTCGACCGGGAAGGCCGCCGGCTGCTCGCCACCGAGGGTTATTTCGACGCCCGCATCGAACTCGTCGTCGACGGGGGCGGTACAGACGATCCGGACGGTCTGGTACTGCGCGTCCGGCCCGGCCCACGCGCCACCATCCACGAAGCCCGCATCCACATCGACGGCCCGCTGCCCGAGGCACGGCGCCGGACGCTACAGGAAGCCTGGTCGCTGAAGCCGGGTCAGCCGTTTCGTCAGGCCGACTGGACCAAGGCCAAGGAGCAGTTGCTGCTGCCGCTGCTGGAAAACGGTTTTCCCGCCGCCCGCATCACGCACAGCGAGGCCGCGGTCGACGCCGACAGCGGCCGCGTGACGCTGACCGTGACCGTGCACAGCGGCCCGCTACACCGTTTCGGGGCGCTGGTCATCGACGGCCTGCAACGCTACCGGCCCGAGCTGGTGGCGCGCTACGCCGACCGCATCGAGCGCGGCAAACCCTACGCGGAAGACGCCCTGCACGATCTGCAGAACCGGCTGGAAAACACACCGTATTTCAGTTCCGTCCTCGTCCGCCTGGACACGGAAGCCGCCGTGCCGCTTTCTGGTGGACTTCCCGGCGGGCTTTCCGGCGAAATTGCCGACGCCACCTCCGGCGCCGCACCGACCGACAACGCTCCCGCCAGCACCGCAGCCGACGGCAACGGCGACGGCGAACTGATTGCCCCGGTCGCCGTGCAGCTGCGCGAGCGGCAGCCCTATCAGCTCGGCCTGGGGGGCGGCATCAGCTCCAACACCGGCGGGCGGGTCGAGGCGAGCTACCGCAATGCCGATTTCTTCCGCCGGGCCTGGCAACTGCACAGCGGCGTCCGCCTGGAGCAGTTGAAGCAGACGGCCTACGCCGACATCTTCCTGCCGCCGGCCGCCGACCAGTCGAATTACGCCGTCGGCGTGCTGCTGGAACAATCCGACATCCAGAACCTCGAACTGCAAACCCGCGCCTTCGGCCTCACCCGCAGCCACCGGCAAGGCAGTATCGATGCCGGCCTCAACCTCGGCTACATCGAGGAACGGCAGCGGCCCCAGGGCATGTCTTCCGACCGCACCCGCGCGCTCACGCTCAACGCCACCTGGACCTGGCAGCCGTTCCGGGGACAGTTCGAGCGCAGCGCCGGCCATTCCAGCCAGATCCAGATCGGCGGCTCGATCAGGCCGGTGTCCACCCAGAATTTCGTCCGCCTCTACGGCCGCCATCAGCACACCCTGGCGCTCGGCCGCAACAACACCCTCGGCCTGCGCGCCGAGGGTGGCCTGATCCTCGCCCCGAGCCGCCGCGGCATCCCCCAGAGCTTCCTCTTCCGCGCCGGCGGCACGCAGTCGGTGCGCGGCTACTCGTACCAGAGCCTGGGGGTCGAGTCGGCCGGCGGCGCGGTGCTCGGCGGGCGTTACCTGGGCATCCTGAGCGCCGAATTCACCCACTGGATCGACGGCGGCCCCTGGGGCATCGCCGCCTTCGCCGATGGCGGCAACGCCGCGGACAACCGCCGCGCCCTCCGGCTGAAAACCGGCTACGGCCTCGGCGCCCGCTGGCGCAGCCCGGCCGGGCCGATCGGCGTCGATCTCGCCTACGGCGAGGCAACCGGCAAATGGCACCTCCACTTCGCGCTGGCCCTGCCCTTCTAGGATGAAAACAGAGCGCTTTCGCCACGGGGAACACGGATTCGCGGAGAAGGATTTCCCCGCCGCTCCCCGCGCCCGTCCGCTGAAGACGGCGGGCCGTTTCATGCGCCGCCGGTCGCACACCGCGCGGCGGAGCAGCTGACATGAATGCTGGAACACCGACCGCCGCCGGGCCGCGCCACCGCCTCGCCAACCTGACCGCGTCGACGCTCAGGCTGACGCTCGGCGCGGCGCTGGCACTGGCGCTGGCCCTGGCGCTGGTCCTGCTCGCCACCGCCGGCTGGCTGCTGGCGACGGAAAGCGGCCTGCGCGCCGCGCTCGCGCTGGCCGGGCACGCCACGGCCGGGCAGTTCAACGCCACCAGCGCCACCGGCCGCCTCGGCGGCCCGCTGCGCATCGAGCGGATCGACTGGCGCGCCCCCGGACAGCACATCGCCATCCGGGAGCTGCATCTCGACTGGCAGCCCGCCGCCCTGCTGCAAGGGCGGCTGGACATCGAAGCACTGCGCGCGGAAAGCCTGCGCCTCACCCTCGAAGCGGCACCGCCGCCCGAGCCGGAAAAAGCGCCGCAGACCCTGCGCCTGCCGCTGGCGCTGCGCATCGGCGAACTCGCCGTCGAGAGGATCTTCCTCGGCAAAGACGAGTCGCCCCGCTTGACGCAACTGCACGCCGCGCTGGAGAGCGACGGCCGGCATCACCGCCTCGACACCCTCCGGCTGACCAGCCAGGGGCTGCAATTCGATGCCTCGGCCGAACTCGACGGCGCCGCACCGCTGCCGTTCAAGGGCAGGCTGCACGTGCGCGGCGGTGCGCACGGCGGATTCGGGCCAGCGCCGGAAGTCGTGGGAAATCCGGGGGAAAAACCGGCAGGAAAAAAGGAGGGAAAGACAGTCGAAAGAACGACTGAAACAGCAGCTGATGAAGCAGTTGCGCAAACGCTCGAACTTCAGCTGCAAGCCGACGGCCCCCTCGCCCGCCTGCCCGTCACCGGGCAACTGGCGAGCCGCGACAGCCAGGGCCGGCTCGCCGCCATCTTCACCCCCTTCGACCGCCAACCCCTCGCGCACCTGAAGGCGCTGATCGAAGGACTGAACCCTGCACAGTGGCATCCGCAAGCGCCGCAGGCCATGCTCGATCTGGAAATCGACATCCGGCCCGGCGACGACGAAGCCGGCGGCAACAGACACACCGCCGGCCACTTCCACGTGAACAACCGCAACAGCGGCCCCATCGACCAGCAGGCGCTGCCACTGGAAAGCCTCGTCGCCCGGCTGCGCTGGCAGGGCGAGCGGCTGCAACTTTCCGGCATCGACGCCCGCCTGCCCGGCGGCGGACGGCTCGGCGGCGAGGGCGAATTCAACTTCGACTTCGAGAAGGCCAGCGGCTCCGGCAACGCCGACGAAGCGGGCAGCTTCCATTTCCGGGGCAAGATCGTCCGGCTCGATCCCGCACGCCTCTCGGGCGATCTGCCGCCCGCCCGCATCAGCGGCGACTTCGAGGCGGCGGGCAGGTTCGCCGACCCGCCCGCCTTCAACGCCCGCTTCTCGCTGGAAGAAAGCCGCATCGCCGGCAAGCCCCTGCGCGGCACGGGGCGTTTCGCAGCCGGCGCCGGACGCGTGCACGACATCGACCTGCGGCTCGCTGCCGACGGCAACCGCCTGCGCGCCGAGGGTGCACTGGGCGGGGCCGGGGACGAACTGCGCCTGGACATCGATGCGCCCCACCTCGCCGATCTCGGCCTCGCCGGCGACCTGCGGGCGCGCCTGACGCTCGCCGGCACCCTGCGCGCCCCGCGCGCGACCGGCAGCGCGGAAAGCCGCCATCTGACGCTGCCCGGCCTGTTCAGGCTTTCCGGCTTGCGTCTGGAAACCCGCATGGGGCGTGCCCCGGACGACCCGATGATGCTGCGGCTTGAATTTGCCCAATTCATCGAATTCGCCGGTCCCGGCAACAAACTCAACGAACCGGAGGCACCCGAACGTCCGCAACGAACGCGCGGCCTCGGCGCAACGAGACTCGACATATCGGGCAGCCTCGCCCGGCACCGGCTGACACTTGCCAGCCGGCTCAGCTTGCCCAGCCTCCCCGCGCTCCACAACGCGCCGCTGCGGCTCGCGGCGGACGGCGGCGAAGCGGACGGCCCGGCCTGGTCGGGCACCCTGAAAAGCCTGGAACTCGGCAAGGAGGGAGCGCTGCTACGCCTCGCCACCCCGGCCGCGCTGCGCCTCGGCGAAACGCTGCGCTTCGGCCCGGCACGCTTCACCGGCAGCCTCGGCCCCGACGACTCCGGAGCCAACGACGAGCAAAGCGAACGAAAGCACTGGCTGGCGCGCATCGATTCCCTCGAACACCAAAACGGCCAATGGAAAAGCAGCGGCGCCATCGAAGCGCTGCCCGTCGCACCGCTGGCCGCCGCGCTCGAAAACAGCAGCCTGCGCCTCGATGCCGCCTGGGCGCTGACCCTCGGCGACAAGGCGCAGGGCCACTTCGCCATAACGCGCCGCTCGGGCGACATCCAGTTCGATGCGGCCGGCGACACCGCGCTCGGCCTCGACGACCTCCGCCTCAAGCTCGAACTCGACGGCCAGCCGCGCCTGGAACTGCACGCCCACGGCCAACGGCTGGGGCAGGTGCGGGGCGACATCGCGCTCGACCCGGAAGAACCGCTGAGCGCCAACTGGAACGGCACGCTGCGGGCGAGCATGGCCGACCTCTCCTGGCTCGGCCCGCTGCTCGCCCCCGGTCTGCAAACCGGCGGGCGGCTGCAAGCCGAAGCCCGCCTCGGCGGCACCCCGCAGCAGCCGCGCATCGACGGCCGCCTGGACGGGGAGCGCCTGCACCTGCACGAACTCGAAAACGGCCTGCGCCTCGAATCGGGAACGCTGCAACTCGCCTTCTCGGAAAGCGCCCTGCAACTGGAAAGCCTGCATTTCGCCAGCCCGCATACCCCGCTGCCCGAGGCCCTGGGCCGGGAACGGCAGGCCGCCCTGGCGCCCATCGTCGCCAGCCCCGGGCGGCTTGAAGGCAAGGGGCGGCTGCAATTCGACGGCGACAAGGCCGACGGCCAGCTCGAATTCCGGCTGGAACGCCTCGGCGTGATGCAAAGACCCCGGCAATGGGTGGCGCTTTCCGGCGAAGCCCGGCTCGGGCTGACCGGCGTACAGGCCGGCATCGACGCCTGGCTCACCGTGGACGGCGGCTACTGGCAGCTCGCCGACCTCGGCGCGCCCAGCCTCTCCGACGACGTGACGGTGCGCCGCGGCAGCGATCCCTCGCCCGCGCCGCGCACCGCGCGCACGCGGCTCGACCTGAGCGTGGACATGGGCCGGCAGTTCCATTTCTCCGGCGCCGGTGTCGATACCCACCTCCTTGGCGCCCTGCGCCTGCAAGGAGAAGGCGCCGCCGACCTGCGCGCCAGCGGCAACATCCGCACGGCCGGCGGACGCTTCGACGCCTACGGCCAGAAACTGGACATCGAGCGCGGCATCCTCAGCTTCAACGGCCTGGTGAACAACCCCGGACTCAACATCCGCGCCATGCGCAGGAACCAGCCGGTGGAAGCCGGCGTGAGCATCACCGGCACAGCCAGAAGGCCGATCATCGCCCTCGTTTCCGAGCCGCCGGTGCCGGACGCGGAAAAGCTCTCCTGGCTGGTCTTCGGCGAGGCACTCGACCAGGGCGGCGGCATCGACTACGGCACCCTGCTCACCGCCGCCAGCACCATCCTCGGCGGCGAAGATGGCGGCGGCGCCGGCAAGGTGCTGCGCGACATCCAGGAAACCCTCGGTGTGAACGTCAGCATGGGACGCAGCAGCCAGGGCGGCGGCCCGCGCAGCCAGGTTGCCGACAGCAGCGGCTTCGGCCCCGGCGGCGGAAGCGCCAGCAGCCAGGTGCTGCGCGTCGGCGCCCGGCTCGCCAGGGGACTCTCGCTGTCCTACGAACAATCGCTGACCGGCGCCGAAAGCGTCGTCAAACTCACCCTCGCCCTCTCCCGCCGCCTGTCGCTGGTCGGCCAGGCCGGCACCGACAACGCCATCGACCTCTTCTACAACTTCCGCTTCGGCGGCAGCGATACGCGGCCACGCAGATGAGCCGGAGCCTCACTCCCGACGGCGCGTGAAAAGCGGCGCGTGAAAGACTGCAACATCCCGGCATCCCGACATTCCGGGCGCGGTCGGTGTTGGCGGCAGCGCTTGCGCCGTTCGGTGCATCAAAGGGGGCGGAACCCCTGCTTCCCGGGGTTCTGACGGGGCATCCGCGCAATGTCCCGAGGCGCGCAAGCACCCTCTTTGCGCACCCGTCGGGTACACTCCGGCCCTTTGCAATCCTTCAATCCCCTTCAATCATCTTCTCCGGAACGCCATGGCCCAATACGTAATGTCGATGCTCCGCGTGAGCAAGGTCGTCCCGCCCAAGCGGCAGATCATCAAGGACATCTCGCTGTCCTTCTTCCCCGGCGCCAAGATCGGCCTGCTCGGCCTCAACGGCGCCGGCAAGTCGACCGTGCTGAAGATCATGGCCGGCGTCGAGAAGGAATACGAAGGCGAGGTGCAGTGGCAGCCGAACCTGCGCATCGGCTATCTGGCGCAGGAACCGCAGCTCGACGCCGAGAAGACCGTGCGCCAGGAAGTCGAAAGCGCGCTCGGCGAGGTGATGGAAGCGCAGGCCAAGCTGGAGGCGGTCTACGCCGCCTACGCCGAGGAAGACGCCGACTTCGACAAGCTGGCCGAGGAACAGGCCCGGCTGGAAGCGATCATCGCCGCCGCCGGCTCCGACACCGAGCACCAGATGGAAATCGCCGCCGACGCGCTGCGCCTGCCGGACTGGGACGCCAAGATCGGCAAGCTCTCCGGCGGCGAGAAGCGCCGCGTCGCGCTGTGCAAGCTGCTGCTCGAAAAGCCCGACATGCTGCTGCTCGACGAGCCGACCAACCACCTCGACGCCGAATCGGTCGAGTGGCTGGAACAGTTCCTCGTCCGCTTCCCCGGCACCGTCGTCGCCGTCACCCACGACCGCTACTTCCTCGACAACGCCGCCGAATGGATTCTCGAACTCGACCGCGGCGAGGGCATCCCGTGGAAGGGCAACTATTCTTCCTGGCTGGAGCAGAAGGAAGCCCGCCTGGAAACGGAAGCCAAGCAGGAAGGCGCCCGCATGAAGGCGATGAAGCAGGAACTGGAATGGGTGCGCTCGAACCCGAAGGCGCGCCAGGCCAAGAGCAAGGCGCGTCTCGCCCGCTACGACGAAATGGCGAGCCACGAATACCAGAAGCGCAACGAAACGCAGGAAATCTTCATCCCGGTGGCCGAGCGCCTCGGTGACAAGGTGATCGAGTTCAACGGCGTGTCGAAGGCCTTCGGCGACCGCCTGCTCATCGACAACCTGTCGTTTGCCATCCCGCCCGGCGCCATCGTCGGCATCATCGGCCCGAACGGCGCCGGCAAATCCACCCTCTTCCGCATGATCACCGGCCAGGAAAAGCCGGACTCGGGCGAGGTCGTGATCGGCCAGACGGTGAAGATGGCCTACGTCGACCAGAGCCGCGAGAATCTCTCCGGCGACAAGACCGTCTTCGACGAACTGGCCGAAGGCCGCGACATCATCCAGATCGGCAAGTTCGAGATGCCCAGCCGCGCCTACATCGGCCGCTTCAACTTCAAGGGCGCCGACCAGCAGAAGGTCGTCGGCAAGCTCTCCGGCGGCGAACGCGGGCGGCTCCACCTGGCCAAGACGCTGATGACCGGCGGCAACGTCCTGCTGCTCGACGAACCGTCGAACGACCTCGACGTCGAAACCCTGCGCGCGCTCGAAGACGCCCTGCTCGAATTCGCCGGCAGCGCGCTCATCATCTCGCACGACCGCTGGTTCCTCGACCGCATCTGCACGCACATCCTCGCCGCCGAAGGCGACTCGCAATGGAGCTTCTTCACCGGCAACTACCAGGAATACGAGGAAGACAAGCGGAAGCGGCTCGGTGAGGAAGGCGCCAAGCCGAAGCGGATTCGCTACCGGCCGATCACGCGCTGACCTGCGCCACACCCAACAAAAACCCGCCCGTTGCTACCGGCGGGTTTTTTGTTGCCTCCTGCATTGTCGCGGACATGTTGAGTTGAACAACACGGTCATTTCAACACCGGCGTTTGCCGGTGAACAGAGCGATCAGTGGTAGTCGCTCTCGCGTTGATGGCGTACCGCCAGCACCGTCACCGTTTCGGCATCGTCAATTTCAAACAGCGCGACATAGCCGGCCGAACCAGACGGGACGAGCAGCTCACGCAGAAACGGCGAATCGGCCGCGGCCTTGCGGCACGTAAAAGGAATCTGCTCCAGCGTGGCCACACCTGCGCGAATCGCCTCCAGCGCCCGCTCTGCCAGCGTCCAATCCGTGGCATCCCGCTCAAGAATGAACTCATACAGCCTGACCAGGTCCGCCTCGGCTTCCTGGGTAAAACGAACCCGATACGTCATGCCGGGGATTTACCGGCCTTGGCCTTGTCGAGCATCTCCTGGAGCCGATTCAGGACGCTGGAAGCCTCAACATGGCATCCGGTCTGCCTGGCCTGATCGCGAGCCATCAGCCCGCGTGCGATGAATTCCTGTTCGGCCTGGCGATGGGCGACAGTCTGACGAATCGCCTGTTCGACAAAACCCGACAGGCTTTCCCCTTCGTGCAAGACGCTTTCAGCGGCAAGACGCAGTTCCGGATCAACCCGCAAAGAAGGAATCGTGGCAGTTTTCATTGAAGCATCCCGTGCGTTGCATTTGCGATGCAGTATGTCGATATTTCGCTTGCCAGACAAGCAAGGCATGGGCGGCGCTCGGGCGAAGAAGGCGCCAGGCTGAAGCGCGCCCGTGACCGACCGATCACGCCAGCATTCCCCAGCAAAGACATGCAGGCAAATTACTGGCTGAGTTATTGCCAATATGGCAAAATGCAGCTGTCAAAATTGTCGAATGGCTGGAATCGTATGCCCGAGATCACTACCAAGCAAATTCATATCGAATGGGAAGGCCCATTTTCCTATGAACAGCTCAAGGCCTTGGACGGAAACACCGATTACGGCGTATATCAAGTCTATGGCTGTCATCCTGTTTATGGCTCTGGAGTGCTCCTTTACATAGGCAAAGCTGAACAGCAAACATTTAGTACGCGGCTTGACCAAGAATGGTGGGGAGTGCTTAACCGTGATTCCGGTAGCGTCCAAGTTTATGTCGGTCGCCTTTCGGGTATGGATAAGCCAAATCCCAACAAGCAGAAAGAGCTAGATAACTGGGGCAAACTGATCGACCTCGCCGAGAAATTGTTGATTTTTGCCCATCATCCAGCATCAAACTCTTCAAACCTGAATTCGCTACCCGAAGATGCAAAGCATATTCATATATTCAATTGGGGACAGTTCCGTGACATCATGGCCGAGGTTTCTGGGATGCGATGGTCATCGTTATTCGATGTTGATCGCAATAGCGATGACTGGGAAGCCTACTCTTTATAGCCCCTCATTCTGTGGGTAATGCTGCGTTGATACTCAGTCTCCGCCTTTCTAGCCAGCCGCAAACAATAAGATAAAGGTCGTCAGAATTTCTGGCCTTACGTAGTTGCTTACGAGTCGTCGTATCAACATACGGGCACCTCGAATAACCCGAGGTTTCAGTGAATCCCGCCGCGCAATGATGACCGCGACCGAATTCGGTCCAATTTCTCTGGCAAACCACCGTGTTTCTCGGCGGAGTTGCCCCGTTTTTGCCTCGAATCGCCACGGTCATCGGCGATTCGGCCTATTCCAGGCGTCAGAAGGCCTCGATTCCGGCCTTCCGGAAGTAGACCAACCGCTTCAAGTTGTAGCAGGCGGCCATCATCGTCATCGCAAAGTTCGCCCGCACCTGACCGATGGTGCGCAACACCTTGCCGCCCATCTGCTCGATGGCAGCGAACACATGCTCGACCCGGGCGCGTGTCTTGGCAATGCGCTGGTTACGCCGCTGCTGGCACTCGGACAGCGGCTTGTTACGCTTGCCCTTCCTCTGGATCTGATTCCGGAAGCCCTTCTCTTTGAGCCAGGCCTCACGCTCCTGGGACGGGTAGCCCCGGTCGGCATAGACGTCCCGGCTCGTGTTGCGCGTATCGAAGACGTTGTCAAAATGCTGGCTGTCGTGCGTACTCGCCGTGTCGGTCTCAATCCTGCGGATGACCTTGTATTTCTTGTCGACGTTGATCGAGAGCTTGTAGCCGAAATGGCTCTTGCCGTGCTTCTTCGTCCAGGTCGCGTCGATGTCCTTCTGGCGCCGCTTCGCAGGCTTCCAGTCGGCCGGCATCGCACCTTGCTCGATCAGTGCCTTCTCGCCCCGGCTGTTGTGCTGCCTGGGGGCCGGCACCAGCGTGGCGTCGATGATCTGACCGCCGCGTGCGATGAATCCCTTCTTGAACAGCTGCGCCGAGACCCCGTCAAAGAGCGCCTTGGCGCCCGCTTCACCGATCCGGTTCTCGAAAGTCCATACCGTGGTGCGGTCCGGCACGTTGGTCGCGTTCGCCAGGCCGCAGAAGCGCTTGTAGCTCATCCGGTCGAGCAACTGGTACTCCATCTGCTCATCGGACAGGTTGTACAGGCGCTTCAACACCAGGATCCGCACCATTGTCTCGGTCGGATACGCTGGCCGTCCGCCCTGTGCGCTCACCGGGCGCGGAGCAACCTGATCAACCTCGGCCGCCAGCGCCACAAAATCAATGTGCGACTCGATGTCGACCAGCGGGTCCCCCAGCGAGTCTACAAACAAGGGGACAGCCACATTGTCTCTGCATCAGACCGGCAGCACCATCGCGCCGTAGCCGACGACGGTGGCATCGCGCGACAGCAGGCGCATCGGTTCGCTGTCGGCCTGCGCGATGAGGATGCGGTCGAAGGGGTCGGCGTGCCGGGGCGGCAGGGCGTCCACGCTGGCGGCGTGCTGCCAGGTCACCGGCAGTTCGCGATAACCGGCCAGCGCGCACAGTTCGGCGGCGCGCACACCGCTCACCGGCATGTCGCCACGCCCGAGCGCGTGCTTGATGGCGATCTCCCAGATCGAGGCGGTGCTCACGAAGACTTCGTTGGCCGGGTCGGCGATCAACTCATGCGCCTTGGCGCCCAGGCGGGGCGAACCGGTCAGCGCCCACAGGACGATCTGGGTATCGAGCAGCAGGCGCATGTTCAGCGCCCACCGCAGAACAGCGCGGCCACTTCCGCGTTATGGGCGTCGATGTCGTCCGGAACCTCGAATTCGCCCGCCGCGACGCCGATGCGTCGTGAGACGTCCGGCTGGATCGGCACGACGCGCGCCACCGGCTTGCCGTTGCGCGAAATCACGATCTCGCTTTCCGCGCCCGTGGCGATCTGCTCGATCAGGCGTGATAGATGGGTCTTGGCATCGAACAGGCTGACGGTTTGCATGGTTGTCTCCTTGATTCCGGTTTAGCCAGTCTAGTTAATTCAAAGGCAGATGACCAGCCCCCCGGCTGCTTGTTTCCTGTCCGCCTACCCGCACCAAACAAGGAGACAGCCACTCTGCCTCTCCGAGCGCCCTCACTGCTTTGTGACACTTGTGTGCTACATTGAGACCATCTTCCATCTTGATTCCGGCCCGGAGTTTCCCATGAGCACCACGACCATCCGCCTGCCCGAAGATCTGAAAACCCGCGTCGCCAAAGCCGCTGGACGTGCGGGAACTACGTCGCATAACTTCATCCTCGAAGCGATTGCCGAGAAGACCGAGCAGGCCGAGCGTCGGGCCGAGTTCGATGCTGCGGCGGAAGAGCGTTACGCCCGCATCGTCGAAACCGGCAAGACGATTCCGTGGAGCGAGATGCGCAGCTACCTTGAGGGGCGCGTAGCCGGCAAGGCCGTGAAGCGCCCGGCAGCGCGCAAGCTGGCGAAGTAGCGTGTCCCGCATCGAACTGGCGCCCGAGGTTCGGGACGATTTTGACCGGATTCTCGATCACCTCGGCCAACATCAGGTCGAGAACCCGGCGGCGCGGATACATGAGATTGTCGCGGCCATCGGCGTGCTCGAAACGAATCCCTTGATCGGCCGCCCGGCCGAGAGCGGGAAGCGGGAACTGGTGATCGGGCGGCGCTCGCATGGGTATGTGGCGCTGTACCGCTACGTTGCCGAGATCGATACCGTCTTCGTGCTGGCGATCCGTGCTCAGCGTGAGGCGGGTTTCGGGCGCGAGTGATTTAGCTGGTGCGATCCGCCAACAGTATCAGGGGGCCACTTTTTCCGGGTATCGATAAGGGGTCAGAACGCAAAAACGCAATAGGGAACAGACCACGGTTTAAGGCGGCGCCGGCCGGCGAAGTCTCCGGTCTGAGTCCGGGCCGGCGGCGGGTCAGCTGCGGACGAGGTGCAGTCCGAAGTGATGGCGGATGAAGCCCTGGAATTTCTCGACGCTGGCCAGCGCGATCTTCAGGCGCCCCTGTTCCATCGCGTTCAGGCGGTCGAGCGGCACGTAGTTGTCCGGTTCGCGGCCTTCGCGGATGTCCTCGACCTGGCTGCGCAGGCGCATCTGGACGAGGAACTCGAAGGCTTCCTCCAGATCGTCGGCTTCCTTCGCCTTCATGACGCCGGCGGCACGCAGCGCGTCGAGCCGCGCCGAGGTGCTGCCGTCGAGTTGCCGGCCCTGGATGGCCAGCGACTTGATGCCGTCGGTGATGGCGAAGATGCCGGCCTTCTTGATGTCGAGCTGCCCCGAATGCTCGCCGCCGCTTTCTCCCTTGATGCGCCCGAACCAGCCGAGCGGCGGGGTGAAGCGCAGGCCGTTCTCGACCATGCGCAGCAGGAACAGGTTGTTGGCTTCGGTCAGACGGTAGATGTCCTGCTTCAGCGTTTGCTCGAAGCGCGGGTTGCCGTACACGGTGCGCAGGTCCATGAAGGTGCTGCAGGCGAGGATGTTTTCCGGCACCGGCGTGGACATCCAGGCGGCGAGCTTCTTCTGCCAGTCGCCGAGGCTGCGTCGCCATTCCGGATTGCGCGCCATGATGCCGCCGGGGCAGGCCGGCACGCCGATGGCGATGAGGCCGTCGATCAGCGCCTGCGAGAAGGCTTCGAGGCGTTGCAGCGTCGCCGGGTCGAGATCGTCGGCATGGACGAGGGCGTTGTCCTGGTCGGTGGCCAGGGTCTGCTCGCTGCGTCCTTCGCTG
>JAVFAT010000011.1:0-17853 GCA_034002385.1 Azospira sp.
TCTTGTCGTGCGTAATCATTTGTTTTCTCCCCCTGAATCAGGCGTGATGGCCCGCCGGTGCGAGCACCGGAGCGTCTTCGGTCTTGCCGCCGGCCATGGTCTTGAACATGTTGTAGGCCATGATCACCATGCCGGACAGGAACAGCAGGCCACCGACGAAGCGGATCGCCCAGAACGGATAGCTGCCCTTGACCGCTTCGACGAAGCTGTAGGTCAGCGTGCCATCCGGGTTGACTGCGCGCCACATCAGGCCCTGCATCACGCCGGCGATCCACATCGAGGCGATGTAGAGCACGACGCCGATGGTCGCCACCCAGAAGTGAACCGTGATCAGCTTGACGCTGTGCATCTCGGGCTTGCCGAAGAGACGCGGCAGCAGGTAGTAGATCGAGCCGATCGAAACCATCGCCACCCAGCCCAGCGCACCGGAGTGCACGTGGCCGACCGTCCAGTCGGTGTAGTGCGACAGCGCATTGACCGTCTTGATCGACATCATCGGGCCTTCGAAGGTCGACATGCCGTAGAACGACAGCGAGGTGATCAGGAACTTGAGGATCGGGTCGTCGCGCAGTTTGTGCCAGGCACCCTGCAGGGTCATGATGCCGTTGATCATGCCACCCCAGGACGGCGCCAGCAGGATCAGCGAGAAGATCATGCCGACCGACTGCGTCCAGTCAGGAAGCGCGGTGTAGTGCAGGTGGTGCGGGCCGGCCCACATGTAGGTGAAGATCAGCGCCCAGAAGTGCACCACCGACAGGCGGTAGGAATACACCGGGCGACCGGCCTGCTTCGGCACGAAGTAATACATCATGCCGAGGAAGCCGGCGGTCAGGAAGAAGCCGACGGCGTTGTGGCCGTACCACCACTGGATCATCGCGTCCTGCGCACCCGCGTAGCAGGAGTAGGACTTGAACAGGCCGGCCGGGATGGCGCAGCTATTGACCACGTGCAGCAGCGCGACGGCGAGGATGAAGCCGCCGAAGAACCAGTTGGCCACATAAATGTGGCTGACCGTGCGCTTGGCGATGGTGCCGAAGAAGACGACCGCGTAGGACACCCAGACGGCAGTGATCAGCAGGTCGATCGGCCACTCAAGCTCGGCGTACTCCTTGCCCTGGGTCATGCCCAACGGCAGCGTGACCGCCGCCAGCACGATCACCAGCTGCCAGCCCCAGAAGGTGAAGGAAGCCAGCGGGCCGGCGAAGAGCCGGGCATGGCTGGTACGCTGGACGCACCAGTAGGACGTTGCGAAGAGCGCGCAGCCGCCGAAGGCGAAGATGACCGCATTCGTGTGCAGCGGGCGCAGACGGCCGTAGGACAGCCATTCGATGCCGTAGGTCAGGTCGGGCCAGACCAGCTGGGCGGCGATGAAAACCCCCACCGCCATGCCGACGATGCCCCAGATGACGGCCATTACGGCAAATTGCCGCACAACCTTGTAGTTGTAGTTGGATTGCGTTTCCGACATGGGAACCACCTCTTTATTAACAAAAAGTGAACCTGCTCATGCTACCCCCCTAGCAGACCCAGGTAGCGCGCTCGAGATGATATTTTAATCCATGTCGCCGCTTTTTGATTAAAATCAAACTGCGGTGCACAAAATCAAAGCCGAGAGCCGGGACAAAAAAAGGGTGCGTCGCAACGCACCCCAACCCCAACAGAGAAATCAGCTGGCCCGAATTCCGCCGTATGCCAGCGGGTTCGAACCGAATGCGCGGATTCTGCCGAGGCGAACCGCGCAGGTCTTTGATTCAGATCAATCGTCATTTTTCCCTCCGGCAAAGGCGCCGTAGCAGCGCCTTCCCGGCGGCCGCCTCACTTCACCGGCGCCCGCTCGTCATCTTCCTTCGCGCTCGACCCGGCCCCTTTTTGCTGCGCCGCAACATCACCCCCTGGAACACGCCGCCGGTCTTCGTCCATCAGGATGCGATAGGCTGGCCCTTCCATGTCGTCGAACTGGCCGCTCTTCACCGACCACCAGAAGGCGGCGGCGATGACGAAGACCAGTACAACGGACAAGGGAATCAGGAGATACAGGCTTTCCATCGGTTCAGACCTCGGCGCGCTGCAGGCGCAGGGAATTGAGCACTACCAGCAGCGAACTGCCGGACATGCCGATGCCGGCCATCCACGGCGTGATGAAGCCGAACATGGCAAGCGGCAGGGCGACAAAATTATAGGCGAACGACCACACCAGGTTCTGGCGGATGACGCGCAGCCCCTGCCGTGCGATGAGCAGCCCCTTGCGCAGCGGGTCGAGGTTTTCCGCAAGCAGCACGAAATCGGCCTGCGCACGCGCCAGCGCCGCGCCGCCGCCGAGCGCCACCGAAACGTGGGCCTGGGCCAGCACCGGCGCATCGTTTACGCCGTCGCCAACCATCGCCACCGTTTTTCCGCTCGCCTGAAGGCTGCGCACGAATTCGTGCTTGCCCTGTGGCGACACGTCGGCATGAACGTCGTCGATGGACAAAGCCGCCGCCACCCGGCGGGCGACAACGGCGGCATCGCCGGTGAGCAGGGAAACGGCGCAGCCGGCCGCCTTCAGGTCGGCGACGAGCGCAGCGGCCTCGGGGCGGATCTCATCGCCGATGCGGAAGAGCGCCAGCCAGCCGTCGGCGTCGCCCAGGGCCACCGTGGTGTCGCCCTGATCGAACAGCGCCGCGCCCTCCGGAGGCAGGGGGCGGCCGTGCAGCGCAGCGACCCATTCCGGCCGGCCGATGCGAATCTCGCGCCCGGCCCGTTCGCCGCTGACGCCGCTGCCGGCAAGGCTGCGAACGCTTCCCGCCTCGGGCAGCGTCATGCCGGCGGCGGCCTCGCCGAGCGCGCGCGCCAGCGGATGCTCCGAACTGCGTTCGAGCGCCGCCGCCAGCGCCACGCAGTCCTCGGCCGGCAGGGCGCCGAGCGACAGGGTTTCGAGCAGGCGCATACGGCCGCTGGTCAGCGTGCCGGTCTTGTCGAAGACGAAGTGATCGGCACGCGCCAGCGTCTCGATGCCGTGCCCGCGCGTCACCAGAAGGCCGACGCGGGCGAGCGCGCCGCTGGCCACGGTGAGCGCCACCGGCGTCGCCAGCGACAGCGCGCACGGACAGGTGACGACGAGCACGGAAACGGTGATCCAGAGCGCCTTGTCCGGATCGATCACCCACCAGACGACGGCCACCGCCGCCGCCACCAGCAGCAGCGCGGTGACGAAGCGGGTGGCAATCCTGTCGGCCAGTTCGACGATGCGCGGCTTCTCGGTGGCGGCGCGCTCCATCAGGCGGACGATGGCCGACAGCCGGGTGTTCTCGCCGACCTGCTCGACGCGCATGACGAGCGGGCTTTCGCCGTTTACCGCGCCGCCGGTCAGCCGGTCGCCCGGCCGCTTGGCGACCGGCCGGCTTTCGCCGGTGAGCAGCGACTCGTCGGCACTGCTTTCGCCTTCCAGCACCGAACCGTCGGCCGGAATCGACTCGCCCGGCCGGATCAGCACGACGTCGCCGGCCGCGAGGTCGGCAGCCACCGTCTGTGCCGGCTCGCGGCTCGCCGGGTAGCCCGGCAACCGCGTCGCCAGGCCGGGCAGCAGCTTGGTCAGCGCCTCGGTGACGCTCACCGCTTTCTGCCGCGCCATCATCTCCATGTAACGACCGCCGAGCAGGAAGAAGACGAACATCGTCACCGAATCGAAATACACCTCGCCGGCCGAAATGAGCGTCGCCCAGACGCTGGCGGCGAAAGCGGCGCCGATGCCGAGCGCCACCGGCACGTCCATGCCGACGCGCATGAGGCGCAGGTCGCGCCAGGCGTTGCGGAAGAAGGGCGCCGCCGAGTAGAACACCACCGGCACGGTGAGCACGCAACTCGCCCAGCGCAGCAACTGCTCAACGTCGGCGCTCATGTCGCCCTCGCCGGCCACGTAGACCGGCACGGCGTACATCATCACCTGCATCATGCCGAAGCCGGCGACGAACACGCGCCACAGCGCGTTGCGCCGCTCCTTGCTGGCCAGCGCCTCGCTGCGCGCGGCGTCGTAGGGATAGGCGCGATAGCCGATGGCGGCGACGGCGGCGAGGATCTCGGAGAGCTTCAGCCGGGAATCGTCCCAGCGCACGCGGGCGCGCCGCGTCGCATAGTTGATGTCGACGCCGGTAATGCCGGGCAGGCGCGCGAGATGCTGTTCGTTCAGCCAGATGCAGGCGGCGCAGGTGATGCCTTCGAGGATCAGCGAAGCCTCGCGCTCGTGCTCGCCGAGGCTGCGCACGAAGCTCTTCTGGAATCCGGCATGGTCGTAGAGCAGCAGCTTGCCGAGTTCGTCGGGCATGGCCTCGCGCGGCGAACCGGGCAGCGCGTCGCGGCTGCGGTAGTAATCGCCGAGGCCGCTATCGACGATGGCACTTGCGACCGCCTGGCAACCGAGGCAGCACATCGGGCGCATCGCGCCATCGATCCGCACCTCCAGATCGGTTCCCTCGGGAATCCCCTGCCCGCAGTGATAACAGTTTTCGCTCATCGCCAAATGCCTGCCCGGAAATGAAAAGGGCGCGAGGCAAACATCCCCGCGCCCGAAAGACCTTGGCGATTATAAGTTATTTGGCGGCCATCCGGATGGCGCCGTCGAGGCGGATCACCTCGCCGTTCAACATCGTGTTTTCCAGGATGTGCCGCACCAATGCCGCGTATTCGGCCGGTTTGCCGAGGCGCGAGGGGAAGGGCACCATCTTGCCGAGCGCATCCTGCACCTCCGGCGGCATACCAAGCAGCATCGGCGTCTCGAAGATGCCGGGAGCGATGGTCATCACGCGGATGCCCGAACGCGCCAGCTCGCGGGCGACCGGCAGCGTCATGGCGACGACACCGCCCTTCGAGGCGGCGTAGGCGGCCTGCCCGATCTGTCCGTCGAAGGCGGCGACGGACGCGGTGTTCACGATCACGCCGCGTTCGCCGGCGGCATTCGGCTCGGCCTTGCTCATCGCCTCGGCGGCCAGCCGGATCATGTTGAAGCTGCCGACGAGGTTTACGTTGATCACCTTCTGGAAACTGGCCAGCCGGTGCGCGCCCTCCTTGCCGACGACCTTCTCGGCCGGCGCGACGCCGGCGCAGTTCACCAGCCCGTGCAGGCCGCCGAAGCCGGAAACGGCGGCGGCGATCGCCGCCTTCGCGCTCTCCTCGTTCGACACGTCGGTTTCGACGAAACGGGCAGCGGCGCCCAGTTCGCGCGCCAGCGCCTCGCCCGGTTCACGCTGCAGGTCGGCGAGCACCACGCGGCCGCCGTTCTCCACCAGCATGCGCGCCGTGCCGGCGCCAAGACCGGACGCACCGCCGGTCACCACGAATACATTGTTTTCGATCTGCATCATGAGCTCCCTTTGAATCCACATTCAGGCGCCGCGATAGTAGCACGACCAAACGGTGCCGTATGGAGACGCGCCGGGACGCCGTTCACCGCCGGCGGCTCATTGCCGTTCGGCGATGCGCGGAGCGCGCAGCAGCACCAGCAAGGCGCCTTCGCCGCCGTCGTGCGGGCGCGCCTGGCAGAAGGCGAGAATTTCCTCGCGCTGCATCAGCCAGCCGCGCGAGAGGTGCTTCAGCACCGGTTCGCGCCCCGGCGAGCCAAGCCCTTTACCGTGGATCAGCCGCACGCAGCGGTCACCGCGTTCGAGCGCCGCACGCAGGAAAACGCCGAGCGCGGCGCGCGCTTCGTCGCGCGTCAACCCGTGCAGGTCGAGTTCGGCCTGCACCACCCAGCGCCCCCGGCGCAGGTCGGTGAGCGCGCGACGCGGCACGCCGTCGCGCAGGTAGACGCTTTCGTCGCCGGTATCGATGCGATCCTCGAAGGAAAGCGGCGCGTTGATCGATTCGTGCAGCACCGCGGCCTCGTCTTCCTCGCGCTTTCTCGGATGTGGCGCCGGCAGCGCCTTCTCCAGTTCGGCGCGGTTGCGCTCGGGCAACGGCGCGGCACCGCCGACTGCGTAGCGGAAAAGGGCGGCCGGATCGTCGATGTCGTCGGGCAGCCAGGGCATGTCGGACGGAAGCAGCGACGTAGCGATGGAAAGAGCGGCGTTAGCGGGGCGACGGTCGAAGTCGGCACGGCCATCGTCGGCGAGCCGGACGACGTCGCTCATCTCATGGCGAAAAAAAGCCGCATCGTCGTCCGGAGCGGGTGCGGGCAAGGGGTTCTCCGCCGCGCTTTCTTCCTCGACGCGCGGGCGCGGCAGCGGCGCCGGGCGCGGGCGCTCGATGATGGCCCGACCATCGGCGGGCAGCGGTTTCACGCCGTCGAGCGCGGAGAGGAAGAGAACGAGGTCGTCCGGATCGGCATCGTCCTGCCGCGCCTCATCGGGAGCGGCCGACGGCTTCCGTCGGGGTCGGGGCGCAGGCTGCCGGCCCGGCGTCAGCTGGCCGCGCAGCGCGGCCAGCGCCCCGAAGGGATGATCCTTGGGACGCCGGCCCATGGTGCTGGTGGTTTCAGGCGAGGCCGAGCGCGTCGAGGTAGCGTTCGGCGTCGAGCGCGGCCATGCAGCCGGTGCCGGCCGAGGTGCAGGCCTGGCGGTAGATGTGATCCTGCACGTCGCCGGCAGCGAAAACGCCGGGAACGCTGGTCGCCGTGGCGTTTCCTTCGCGGCCGCCGCGGGTGACGATGTAGCCGTTCTCCATTTCGAGCTGGCCGGCGAAGATGGCGGTGTTCGGCGAGTGGCCGATGGCGATGAAGACGCCCATGACCTCGATCTCCCGCGTTTCGCCGCTCTTCGTGCTCTTCAGGCGCAGGCCGGTGACGCCGGTGTTGTCGCCGAGCACTTCGTCGAGCGTCGAATCGGTGGCGAGCGTGATCCTGCCTTCCTCGACCTTCCTGTACAGCTTGTCGATCAGGATCTTCTCCGCCTTGAACTTTTCGCGGCGGTGGATCAGCGTGACGTGGCTGGCGATGTTGGCCAGATACAGCGCCTCCTCGACGGCGGTGTTACCGCCGCCGACGACGGCCACGGCCTGGTTGCGGTAGAAGAAACCGTCACAGGTGGCGCAGGCGGAGACGCCGCGGCCGGAGAATTTCTCTTCCGACGGCAGGCCGAGGTACTGCGCCGAGGCGCCAGTGGCGATGATCAGCGCGTCGCAGGTATAGGTACCGGAATCGCCAACGAGGCGGATCGGCTTCTCGTTGAGGTGCGTGGTGTGGATGTGGTCGAAGACGATTTCGGTCTCGAAGCGCTCGGCGTGCTTCTGGAAGCGCGCCATCAGATCCGGCCCCTGCACGCCGTCGGCATCTGCCGGCCAGTTGTCGACCTCGGTCGTGGTCATCAGCTGGCCGCCCTGGGCCATGCCGGTGATCAGCACCGGCTTCAGGTTGGCGCGGGCGGCATAGACGGCGGCGGTGTAGCCGGCGGGGCCGGAACCGAGGATGAGCAGGCGGCAGTGGCGGGGAGTCTGGGTCATGGTCGTCCTTCGCTGGGCGGGTTGGGCAAGCCGGGATTATAACGGCGTCGTGCGCCGGTCGGCGACGCAGGCCCGGCGGGTATAATCGCCGCCATCGAAACCCTCGTTTTCCGGCCAGTTCATTGACCTCCAAGACCGTTGTGCGGCGCCCGGAAGCGCCGAGTCCGCTGCCCGAAAAGATCGCCTTCCTCCTGCAGGAGTCGCGCTGGCTGGCGCTGGTCGTGCTCGCCGGTTTCCTGTCGCTCTCCCTCTTCGGCTACCACCCGGAAGATCCGGGCTGGTCGCGCGCCGTCTACGGCGAATCCCTGCACAACCCGGCCGGGCGCGCCGGCGCCTGGACATCCGACCTGCTGCTCTACGTCTTCGGCGTTTCCGCCTGGTGGTGGGTGGCGCTCTGCGCCGCCGTCGTCTGGTGGGGCTATCGCCGCCTCGACGGTCTGCGTTCCGGCGACCGGCGGCCGCTGGCCATCGCGCTCACCGGCTTCGTCGTGCTGCTGGTGGCCAGCAGCGGTCTGGAAACCTTGCGCTTCCACTCGCTGCAGATGCCGCTGCCGCTGGCGCCCGGCGGCATGGTCGGTTACGAGGTCGGCGGCCTGGCCATGCGCACGCTCGGCTTCACCGGCGGCACGCTGCTGCTGATCGCGCTGCTCGCCGTCGGCTGGAGCCTCTTTTCCGGCATGTCCTGGCTGAATGCCGCCGAGCGTCTCGGCGGCCTGATCGAAGGCACCTGGCTGGCCGTGCGCGGCGCCTTCGAGCGCTGGCAGGATCGCCGCATCGGCCGCGAAACGGCACAGCAGCGCGATGCCGAAGTCGAAATCGAGAAGCGGCGCGTCGAACACCACGAGCCGATCGTCATCGAGATCCCGGAGCCGGTGATCGAGGTGTCGAAGAAAGTCGAGAAGCGCATCGAGCGCGAACGACAGCCGCTGCTTTTCCCGGAGGCGGTCGAGGGCGGCCTGCTGCCGCCGCTTCACCTGCTCGAACCGGCGCCGGCGCAGACCGAGCGGCCGACCGCGGAGACGCTGGAATTCACCTCGCGCCTGATCGAGCGGAAGCTCGCCGAGTTCGGCGTGCAGGTGCAGGTCGTCGCCGCCTACCCCGGGCCGGTCATCACCCGCTACGAGATCGAACCGGCGGTGGGCGTCAAGGGCGCGCAGGTCGTCAATCTCGCGCGCGACCTCGCCCGGGCGCTGGCGCTGGTCTCGGTGCGCGTCGTCGAGACGGTGCCCGGGAAGTCGTGCATGGCGCTCGAACTGCCCAACCCGAAGCGGCAAAACGTGCGCCTCTCGGAAATCGTTTCGAGCAAGGCCTACCAGGACATGGCTTCGCCGCTGACGCTGACGCTGGGCAAGGACATCGGCGGCCAGCCGGTCGTCGCCGACCTGGCCAAGATGCCGCACCTGCTGGTCGCCGGCACCACCGGTTCCGGTAAATCGGTGGGCATCAACGCGATGATCCTGTCGATGGTGTACAAGTCGGAGCCGGAGAAGGTGCGGCTCATCATGGTCGACCCGAAGATGCTCGAACTGTCGATCTACGAGGGCATTCCGCACCTGCTGGCGCCGGTCGTCACCGACATGAAGCAGGCGGCGAACGCGCTCAACTGGTGCGTCGGCGAAATGGAAAAGCGCTACAAGCTGATGAGCGCGATGGGGGTACGCAACCTCGCCGGTCTGAACAGCAAGATCAAGGACGCCGCGAAGCGCGGCGAGAAGATTCCGAACCCGTTGTCGCTGACGCCGGAAGCGCCGGAACCGCTGAATACGCTGCCGTACATCGTCGTCGTCATCGACGAACTGGCCGACCTGATGATGGTCGTCGGCAAGAAGGTCGAGGAGCTGATCGCGCGGCTGGCGCAGAAGGCGCGCGCCGCCGGCATCCACCTGATCCTGGCGACGCAGCGGCCGTCGGTCGACGTCATCACCGGCCTCATCAAGGCCAACATCCCGACGCGCATCTCCTTCCAGGTCTCATCGAAGATCGACTCGCGCACCATCCTCGACCAGATGGGCGCCGAGGCGCTGCTCGGCCAGGGCGACATGCTCTGGCTGGCACCGGGCACCGGCTACCCGGTGCGCGTGCATGGCGCCTTCGTCGCCGACGAGGAGGTGCACCACGTCGTCGATTACCTGAAGAAGGCCGGCGCGCCGGAATACGTCGACGGCGTGCTCACCGGTGCCGGCGGCGACGAAGAGGACGGTGGCGAGGGCGGCAGCGACGACGCCGAGAGCGACCCGCTCTACGACCAGGCCGTCGACATCGTGCTGAAGAACCGCCGCGCATCGATCTCGCTAGTGCAGCGCCACCTGCGCATCGGCTACAACCGCTCGGCGCGGCTGATCGAGGCGATGGAGAAGGCCGGGCTGGTTTCGGCGATGGACGGCCGTGGTGGCCGTGAAGTGCTGGCGCGGCAACAGGAGGAGTGATGCAGGATCGCGGACATCCGCCGCAGGGGCGCAAAGGCGCGGAGCGAACGCAGGGACATGCCTTGTCTTCGTTTTTCTTTGCCCACTCTGGCGCCTTCGCCCGGTCGTGCCGGAAGCTCCGGCCTTCCGCCCTGCTCGCCCCGCTGTTGCTGTGCGTGGCGACCGCGGCCAACGCCGACGCCGTCGACCGCCTGCGCGTCTTCCTCGAAACGACGAAGCTCATGCGCGCCGATTTCTCGCAGACGGTGATGCCGAAAAGCGGCCGCAAGCCGCAGTTCTCATCCGGCAGCATGGCCATCGCGCGACCGCACAAGTTCCGCTGGCAGATCGAGAAACCCTATCCGCAGTTGATTGTCGGTGACGGCGAGAAGGTCTGGCTGCACGACCCCGAACTGAATCAGGTGACGGTGAAGACACAGGGCGCCGCGCTCGCCGGCTCGCCGGCGGCGCTGCTCGCCGGCGAAGGCGTTGCCGCGCTGGAGAAATCCTTCGCGATGAAGGATGTCGGCGAGAGGGACGGCCTCGAATGGCTGGAGGCGGTACCCAAATCTGCCGACAGCGGCTTCGAAAAGGTACGCATCGGCTTTGCCGGCGGCGAACTGCGGGCGATGGAACTGACCGACAGCTTCGGCCAGCAGACCTCGCTGGTCTTCTCGAAGATCGAGAAGAACCCGCCGCTTTCCGCCTCGCACTTCCGCTTCGTGCCGCCCAAGGGGGCGGACGTGCTCGGCGACTGAACGCTTGTCCGGTATAGTGGTCGCTACAAATGTAGCGAACTGATTCGAGGTGAAGCATGGGCATGCCGGTACGCATTGACGAAACCCTGTACGAGCAGGCCAGGGCGCAGGCGCAGGCCGAGCGCCGGACGATCGCCGGGCAGATCGAATTCTGGGCGATGGTCGGCAAGGCGGCGCTCGACAACCCCGACCTGCCGATTGACTTCGTTCGCGATCTGCTGGTCGCGCGCGCCGAAGGGCCGGCACTGGCGACGCCCTTCGTTGCGGAAGGCCGACGCGACGCGCAATGACGATCGGGATCGTTCAGAGTGCGGCGTTTCGCCGGGCCTACAAGCGGCTGCACCCGAATCAGAAAGCCGACGTCGACGATGCGGTGGCGGCCATCGTCGTCGATCCGACACTCGGCGAGGAAAAAAAGGGAGACCTGGCCGGTGTCTTCGTCTACAAATTCAAGTGCTGCGGGCAATTGGCGCTGCTCGCCTACGAATACGATCCTGCCACCCGCCTGCTGCTTCTCCTCGGGTCCCACGAGAATTTCTACCGCGAGTTGAAGCGCGGCTAGGCGTATCGGAGCGTATCGGAGCGTATCGGAATGACCGACCTGTTCTCGCCCCCCGCCGACGATCCCGGCAAGCCCTTCGCCCCGCTCGCCGAGCAGCTGCGGCCGAAGACGCTGGACGAGGTGATCGGCCAGTCGCACCTGCTCGGGCCGGGCAAGCCGCTCCGGCTGGCGTTCGAGGCCGGACAGCCGCACTCGATGATTCTCTGGGGGCCGCCGGGCGTCGGCAAGACGACGCTGGCGCGGCTGATGGCCGATGCCTTCGACGCCGACTTCATCGCGCTCTCGGCGGTGCTCTCCGGCGTCAAGGAAATCCGGGAGGCGATCGCCCGCGCCGAAATCACGCGCAGTCAGGGGCGGCGGACGATCCTCTTCGTCGACGAGGTGCACCGCTTCAACAAGTCGCAGCAGGACGCCTTCCTGCCCTTCGTCGAATCCGGGCTGGTCACCTTCGTCGGCGCCACCACCGAGAACCCGTCGTTCGAGGTCAATTCGGCGCTGCTCTCGCGCGCTTCGGTCTACACCTTGCAGCCGTTCTCCGACGAGGAGATGGGCCAGCTCTTCGACCGCGCCGTGGCTAGCGCGCTGCACGGGCTGACGTTCGACTCGGCGGCGCGCGAGCGCCTCTGCGGGGTGGCCGACGGCGATGCGCGGAAGCTTCTCAACCTGCTCGAACAGATCCGCACCGCGGCGCAGGCCACCCGCCGTCACGCGGTCGACGGCGACTTCGTGAACGCCACGCTGGCGCAGCAGCTGCGCCGCTTCGACAAGGGCGGCGACGCCTTCTACGACCAGATCTCGGCGCTGCACAAATCGGTGCGCGGTTCCGACCCGGACGCCGCGCTCTACTGGTTCTGCCGAATGCTCGACGGCGGCGCCGACCCGCGCTACCTGGCCCGGCGCATCGTGCGCATGGCCTGGGAGGACATCGGGCTGGCCGACCCGCGCGGCGCCGAAATGGCGCTCTCCGCCGCCGAAACCTACGAGCGCCTCGGCTCGCCGGAAGGCGAGCTGGCGCTGGCCAGCGCCGTCATCTACCTCGCCATCGCCGCGAAGTCGAACGCCGCCTACAACGCCTACAACGCAGCGCGCGCCTTCGTCCGGGAAGATGCTTCGCGGCCGGTGCCGCCGCATCTCAGAAACGCCCCGACGAAGCTGATGAAGGAGATGGGCTTCGGCAAGGAATACCGCTACGCGCACGACGAAGCCGAAGCTTACGCCGCCGGCGAACACTACTTCCCCGACGGCATGTCGGCGCCGGGCTGGTACCGGCCGGTGGCGCGCGGCCTGGAGACGAAGATCGGCGAGAAGCTCGCGCACCTGCGCGCCCTCGACGCCGAGGCGCGCAAGCAGGGAACGGGGCGGAAAAAGGAGCGGTGAAAAAGGCTGAAAGGACTTGAAAAGACGGTAAAGGGCGGAAAAAAACAGGGCAGGAGGAGTCTCCAATGACACGGCTGGAACACGATTCCTTCGGCGACATCGAGGTCGCCGACGAGCGCCTGTGGGGCGCGCAGACGCAGCGTTCGCTGCACCATTTCGCAATTTCCTGCGAGCGGATGCCGGCCGAACTGATCCGCGCGCTCGCCCTCGTGAAAAGCGCCGCCGCCCGGGTCAACCGCGACCTCGGTCTGCTGCCCGGAGCGACGGCGGAGGCAATCATCGCGGCCACCGAGGAAGTCGTCGCCGGCCGCCATACCGACGAATTCCCGCTTTCGGTCTGGCAGACCGGATCGGGCACGCAAACGCACATGAACATGAACGAGGTGCTCGCCAACCGCGCCTCGGAACTGCTCGGCGGGCCGCGCGGCAAGGGCCGGCATGTCCATGCCAACGATCAGGTGAACCTCGGCCAGTCGTCGAACGACGTCTTCCCGACGGCGATGCACGTCGCCGCCGTCGAGGCCATCGCCGGGCGGCTGCTGCCGGCGCTCGACGCGCTGGCGGCGACGACGGAGGAGAAGGCGGCGGCCTTCGCCGGCATCGTCAAGATCGGCCGCACCCATCTCCAGGATGCGACGCCGCTGACGCTCGGCCAGGAATTTTCCGGTTACGCGGCGCAGTTGCGGCACGCAGCGGCGGCGATCCGCGCCACGCTGCCGCCGCTGCACGAACTGGCCATCGGCGGCAGCGCGGTCGGCACCGGCCTCAACGCGCACCCGGAATTCGCCGTCCGCGTCGCCGCCGTGCTGGCCGAACGCAGCGGACGGCCCTTCGTCGCCGCCGGCAACACGTTCGCCGCGCTCGCCGCCCACGACGCCCTGGTCGCTGCGCATGGCGCGCTGAAGACGCTGGCCACCGCCCTCGTCAAGATCGCCAACGACATCCGCTGGCTCGGCTCCGGGCCGCGTTCCGGGCTGGGCGAACTGCATCTGCCGGAAAACGAGCCGGGCAGCTCGATCATGCCCGGCAAGGTCAACCCGACGCAGTGCGAGGCGCTGATCATGATCGGCTGCCAGGTGCTCGGCAACGACGTCACCATCGGCATCGCCGGTGCTTCCGGCAATCTCGAACTGAACGTCTGCAAGCCGGTGATCGCGCACGCCTTCCTGCAAAGCGTCCGCCTGCTCGCCGACGGCATGGCGAGCTTCGAGCGGCACTGCCTGCGCGGCATCGAAGCCGACCGGCAGCGCATCGACGAGTTGCTCGAACGCTCGCTGATGCTGGTGACCGCGCTGACGCCGCACATCGGCTACGACAAGGCTGCCGAAATCGCCCGCCACGCGAACGAACACGGCAGCACGCTCAGGGAGGCGGCGCTGGCCCTGCGCCACGTCACGGCGGAGGAATACGATACCTGGGTGGTGCCAGCGAAAATGACCGGGCCAGGCTGAACGGCGCCGGATCGCCGGCAAGGGCGGCCCGGCTTATTCCAGAATGACATAGAGCGATTCGGATTCGTTCTAAAAAACGCATTTGCCCCTTGTTACAATGGCGCCACCCGATCTTGTCCCTGGATTCCCGCGCAATGCCCCACGCCGCCCAACCTCAGTCGTCACAATCGACGCTCAGCCACCTCGACTGGCTCGAAGCCGAGGCCATCCACATCATGCGCGAGGTCGCCGGCCAGTGTGCCAGCCCGGCGCTGCTCTTCTCCGGCGGCAAGGATTCGATCTGCATGTTGCGCATCGCCGAGAAGGCCTTCCGCCCCGGCCGCTTCCCGTTCCCGCTGCTGCACATCGACACCGGCCACAACTACCCGGAAGTCATCGCCTTCCGCGACAGGCGCGCCGCCGAGCTGGGCGAGCGCCTGATCGTGCGCTCGGTCGAGGATTCGATGAAGCGCGGCACCGTGGTGCTGAAGCATCCGGATGAATCGCGCAACAAGCACCAGTCGGTGACGCTGCTCGAAGCGATCGAGGAATTCGGCTTCGACTGCTGCATCGGCGGGGCACGGCGCGACGAGGAGAAGGCGCGCGCCAAGGAGCGCATCATGAGTTTCCGCGACGAGTTCGGTCAGTGGGATCCGAAGAACCAGCGCCCCGAACTCTGGAATCTCTACAACGCGCGCGCACACAAGGGCGAGAACATCCGCGCCTTCCCCATCTCGAACTGGACGGAAATGGACGTCTGGCAGTACATCGAACGCGAGCGCCTCGAACTGCCGTCGATCTACTTCGCGCACACGCGCCCGGTGGTGCTGCGCGGCTCTGGCGAAGCGCGCGCCATCGTGCCGGTGAACGTGCCGCTGGTCAGCGGCGAAGTGACCAACCTGCCGAAGCCGGGCGAGGAGATCGTGAACCTGCGCGTGCGCTTCCGCACCGTTGGCGACGTGTCCTGCACGGCGCCGGTCGAATCGGACGCCGACACCGTCGACAAGATCGTGCTCGAAACCGCCACCACGACCATCACCGAGCGCGGCGCGACGCGGCTGGACGACCAGACCAGCGAGGCCTCGATGGAACAACGCAAGAAAGAGGGCTACTTCTGATGTCCGCGATCGAAAATCTCCCGGTCGGGAGCTCGCACAACGGCCTGCTCCGCTTCCTCACCTGCGGCAGCGTCGACGACGGCAAGAGCACGCTGATCGGACGCCTTCTCTACGACACCAAGGCCATCCTCGCCGACACGCTCAGCGCCATCGAACGCACCTCGCAGAAACGCGGCATGGACGCGGTCGATCTGTCGCTCCTGACCGACGGCCTGCAGGCCGAACGCGAGCAGGGCATCACCATCGACGTCGCCTACCGCTACTTCAGCACCGGCACGCGCAAGTACATCATCGCCGACGCGCCGGGCCACGAGCAGTACACGCGCAACATGGTCACCGCCGCCTCCACCGCCAACCTGGCGATCATCCTCGTCGATGCGCGCAAGGGCGTGCTGACGCAGACGCGCCGGCACACCTATCTCGCGCACCTGATGAACATCCCGCACCTGATCGTCGCGATAAACAAGATGGATCTGGTCGATTACGACCCGGCGGTGTTCGAGCGGATCCGCGCCGACTATCTCGACTTCGCCGGCAAGCTGGTGGGCAGCAGGAATGCAGAGGACATCCGCTTCATCCCGCTGTCGGCCCTGAATGGCGACATGGTCGTCGAACGCGGCGAGCGGCTCGGCTGGTACAAGGGGCCGACGCTGCTCGACGTGCTGGAAACGGCACCGGCCGGATACGGCGACAAGGTCGAACAGTTCCGCTTCCCGGTGCAGTACGTCTGCCGCCCGCAGGATTCGGCCAACCCCGAACTGCACGATTATCGCGGCTTCATGGGCCGTATCGAATCCGGCGAAATCGCCGCCGGCGAGGCGGTGAGCGTGCTGCCATCCGGCCTCGTCACGCGCGTGAAGGCCGTCGAACTGAACGGCCAGCCGCTGACGCGCGCCATTTCCGGGCAATCGGTGACGCTGCTGCTCGAAGACGAGATCGACATCTCGCGCGGCGACATGATCGTCAAGACCAGCGAGGCCCCGGAAGCGAGGAAGCAGATCGAGGCCATGGTCTGCTGGCTTGCCGAAACCCCGCTCGACCGCGCGCGCAAATACCTCATCCGCCACACCACGCGCGAAACGAAGGCGATGGTCGCCGGCATCGAGTACCGCGTCGACGTGAATACACTGGACTGGGCGCCGGCCGACCGGCTGGCGATGAACGACATCGCCCGCGTTGCCTTCAAGCTGGCGCAGCCGGTCTTCTGCGATGCCTACGCCGTGAATCGCGCCACCGGCGCCTTCATCATCATCGACGAATCGACCAACAACACCGTCGGCGCCGGCATGATCCTCTGACGCCCGCGGTGGTAACGCCCGGCGGGCCGGTCGCATGAGCGCGTCCGGCCGGCCTGCGGGCCACGGGCTGCGCTACAATCGACGCCATGTTCAAGGCCGCACTGCAACTTCTCATCGACCTCGGTCATGACCTCTTCGAGGCCGTGCGCTGGGTCTTCTCGCCTGACGCGTGGCGGATCATCCTCGTCGTCGTCGCCAGCATCGGGATAGTCGCCGCACTCGGCTACGTCGCCGTCACCAACCACGCCTATACGCGGGAAGTGTTCGCTCGCTGCCCGGGGAGCCGCAACCTCGTCTTCGTTGCCGAATTCTTCACCTTCACCTTCTTCTCGCTGTTCTCGCTGGCGGCGGTCGGCGAAATGATGAACTGGGTCGACGCCAAGCGTCGCGGCGACGGGCCGGGCAGTCTCAACGCTTTCTTTGCCTACGCCGCCATCGCCGTCATCTGCGGCGGCACCGCCCTCGGGCTGCTCATCCGCTGTGCGTGAGGGCCGTGCCCCTCAGAGTGGCCGGCGACGGCGCGCTTCGTACAGGCAGACGCCGGCAGCCACCGACACGTTGAGGCTGGAGACGCTGCCGAGCATCGGGATGCGCACCAGCAAATCGCAGCTTTCGCGCGTCAGCCGCCGCATCCCCTCGCCTTCCGCCCCCATCACCCAGGCCGTGGCCTGCGGCCATTCGGCCGTGTAGAGATCGGTGGCGCCCTCATCGTCGGTACCGACGACGAAGATGTCGCGCTCCTTCAGCTCGCGCAGCGTGCGTGCGAGGTTGGTGACCATGATGTAAGGCACCGTCTCGGCAGCACCGCTGGCCACCTTGATCGCGGTCTGCGTCAGGCCACAGGCGCGATCCTTCGGCGCGATCACCGCGTGCGCGCCGACGGCGTCGGCGACGCGCAGGCAGGCGCCGAGATTGTGCGGATCCTGCACGCCGTCCAGCACCAGCAGGAAGGCCGGCTCTTCCAGCGTATCGAGCACGTCGTCAAGCGTCACATGCCGCTGCCCGGCCGAAACGTGGGCAACCACACCCTGATGCCGCGCGCCCGGCGCCATCGCCTCCAGCCGCTTGCCATCGACCGGTATCAATTTGGCGCCGGCGCTCTCGGCATGGCGGATCAGATCGCGCGCACGCGCATCCCGACGCCCTTCGTCGAGATAGATTTCATGAACCGCTTCCGGGTCGTGGCGGAGCTTGGCGAGAACGGCGTGAAAGCCGAAAAGGGTGCGGCGGGAAGCGGACGAGGTCATGAGCGGCAAGGCGGCGACGAAGCCGCTGAAACGGGACGGGAGCCGAGTCTATCGCAAATCGGCCGGTCCGGCGGCCGGCACGGCGCGGACGCCCAGACTCCGGCGCATCCAGGCCGGGCCGGGCATCTTGCGCCGCTGCCTCAGGTCTTGAAGAAAGCCACCGCTTCCTTCAGATCGGCCGCCCGGCGGTTCAGTTCTTCCGCCGTCGCGGAAAGCTCCTCGGAAGCGCTGGCATTGTGCTGCGTGGCCTG
>JAVFAT010000012.1:0-17683 GCA_034002385.1 Azospira sp.
GGGCCAGCGCGCACACGTCGGCGCCGGTGGCACCACCGCGATTGACCAGCACCAGCGCCTGCCTCTCGAACATGCCGACCGGGCCGAGGTTGCGGCCCTTCCAGCCGGCCTGCTCGATCAGCCAGCCGGCGGCGAGCTTGACGCTGCCGTCGGCCTGCGCGTAGGTCGGCAGCGCCGGGTGCGCCGCCTTCAGGCGCGCCGCCTGTGCCGCGTCGACCACCGGGTTCTGGAAGAAGCTGCCGGCATTCGGCAGCACCGCCGGGTCGGGCAGCTTGCGCCGACGCACGGCGATCACCGCCGCCGCCAGATCGCCGGGCGTCGGCCGTGCGATGCCGGCGGCAGCGAGTTCGGCGGCAAGCTCTCCGTAGCCGGTGCGCGGCGTCCAGATTTTCGGCAGACGGAAAGTCACGGAAACGATCAGGAAGCGCCCGCTGCGATGCCAGCCCTCCTGCTTGAAGACGCTGTCGCGGTAAGCGAAGCGGCAGGCGGCGGCAGCGAAACGACGCGGCTCGCCGCTATCGAGATCGACGGCATCGAGCCAGGCGATGCGTTCACCGGCCTCCAGCCCGTAGGCGCCGATGTTCTGGATCGGCGCGGCGCCGACGGTACCGGGAATCAAGGCCAGGTTTTCCAGCCCCGGCCAGCCCTGCGCCAGCGTCCACTGGACGAAATCGTGCCAGTTCTCGCCGGCGGCGGCACTGACGAAGAAGGCGTCGCCATCCTCGCCCGCGAGCGCCCGGCCGGACAGCGCGACGCGCAGCACGAGACCGTCAAAATCGCCGTCGAACACGAGATTGCTGCCACCGCCAAGAACGAAGCGGCGCCGCTCCTTGGCAATGCCGGGTAGCGCCGCGGCAAGCGCGGTCGTCGAGTCGACGTGCAGCAAGCGCGCCGCCGTCGCCGGCAGGCGCAGCGTGTTGAAGCCGGCAAGCGGCACCTGGTGCTGGCAGTCTGGGAGCATCGGCAACGGGGCGGGAGAGGTGGCGGAAGAAGAGGTGGAAGAAAAGGCCGGCACGGAACGCCGCGATTCTACCCGCTGCGCCTGCGTGGGGCGCCGCCCCTGCGTCCCGGAACGGGCCTTCTCCCCCATGCAGGCGAGCCGGGCGTTTCCGGAAATGGCGCGCTGACCACGCCTTTCGCGAGGCCGGCAGCAACCCCTGGGTGATGGCTGCCGCCGACGGCAAGGCCACGGAGCGCCTGTCCGGATGCCCGATCAAGAAAACCGCTGTCCGGCAGGTGCCCGCAGCCACGGTCCCGGAGTCCCGATCAAGCTGAAGCGCCCACCATCACTTGCCGATGCAGAAGCGCCCGAAAATCTCCCCGAGCAGGTCGTCGGCGCTGAATTCGCCGGTGATGCGGGCGAGCGCCTGCTGTGCCAGGCGCATTTCCTCGGCGAAGAGTTCGAGGCGCGGCAGTTGCGCTTCGGCAGCGGCAAGGTGTGTTGACGCTTGGCGCAGGGCTTCGAGGTGGCGTTCGCGGGCGATGAAGACGTCTTCGGTCGGGTGCCAGCCGGCGGCGGCGAGGAGTTCCCGGCGCAGCAGCTCGACGCCCTGCCCGTCCTTTGCCGACAGTGCGATGACGGCGCCTTCGTCGTTTTCGCAGCGCGTCGGCGCGCGGCCGGCGAGGTCGATCTTGTTCTCGATGGTGATGCGACGGGCGGAGGCCGGCAGGCGGTCGAGAATGGCGCGTTCGGCCGGGCCGATGCCGTGCCGGGCGTCGGTCAGCAGCAGCACGATGTCGGCGCGCGCAATTTCACGCCAGGCGCGCTCGATGCCGATCTTCTCGACTTCGTCCTCGGTTTCGCGCAGGCCGGCGGTATCGGTGACGAAGAGCGGAATGCCTTCGATGGCGATGCTGCTCCTGAGCGCGTCGCGCGTCGTGCCGGCAACCGGTGTGACGATGGCCAGTTCGTCGCCGGCCAGCCGGTTGAGCAGGCTGGACTTGCCGACATTGGGCTGGCCGACGAGGACGACGTGCAGGCCACCCTGCAGCAGCCGGCCCTGCCGCGCGCGCTCGAAGACCGTGGCCAGCCGCTCGCGCAGCCGCGCCAGGCGGCCGAAGGCGTCGGCCGATTGCAGGAAGTCGATTTCCTCATCGGGAAAGTCGAGCGTCGCCTCGGTCAGCGCACGCAGTTCGACCAGTTCGTCGACCAGCGCGTGGATCGCCTGCGAGAACTCGCCCTGCAGCGAACGCACCGCCGAGCGCGCGGCGCTCGCCGTGGCGGCGTCGATGAGGTCGGCAACGGCTTCGGCCTGGGCGAGATCGAGCTTGTCGTTCTCGAAGGCGCGGCGCGTGAACTCGCCGGGTTCGGCCAGCCGCGCGCCGAGTTCGAGGCAGCGCGAAAGCAAGAGCTGCATGACCACCGGCCCGCCGTGCCCCTGCAGTTCGAGGACGTCGTCGCCGGTGAAGGAATGCGGCGCGGGGAAATAGAGGACGAGGCCGCTGTCGATGCTGCGGCCGTCGGCGTCGAGAAAGTCGGCGAGCGTCGCGTGGCGCGGTTGCGGCGTCCTGCCGGTCAGCGTCCGGGCAAAGGGAGCGAGGTCGGCGCCGGAGACGCGAACGACGCCGATGCCGCCCCGGCCCGGCGCCGTCGCGATGGCGGCGATGCGCTCAGGATTTCTTCGCCGCACCCTCGATGGCCCGTGTGATCTGCCACTGCTGGGCGATCGACAGGATGTTGTTCACCACCCAGTAGAGCACCAGGCCGGACGGGAACCAGAAGAACATGATGCCGAAGATGAAGGGCATCATCATCATCACCTTGGCCTGGATCGGGTCCGGCGGCGTCGGGTTGAGTTTGGTCTGGATGATCATCGAGACGACCATCAGGATCGGCAGCAGGCCGATCGGCATGCCGATGCCGGGAATGACGCCGAACAGGGTGTCAGGCGACGAAAGATCGGTGATCCAGCCGAGCCACGGCGCATCGCGCATCTCGACGGCGCCGAGCAGCACCCAGTAGAGCGCGATGAACACCGGAATCTGCACCAGGATCGGCAGGCAGCCGCCGAGCGGGTTGATCTTCTCGGTCTGGTACAGCTTCATCATTTCCTGGTTCAGGCGCACCTTGTCGTCGCCGAAGCGCTCCTTCAGCTGCATCAGGCGCGGCGTGACCGTGCGCATCTTGGCCATCGACTTGTAGCTGGCCGCCGAGAGCGGATAGAAGATGGCCTTGATGCCGACGGTCAGCAGGATGATCGCCCAGCCCCAGTTGCCGACCAGCGAGTGAATCGCCTGCAGCACCCAGAAGATCGGCGCGGCGATGACGGTCAGCCAGCCGTAGTCGACGACGAGGTCGAGACCGGTGGCCAGCTTCTTCAGCACGGCCTGTTCCTGCGGGCCGGCGTAGAGGGTGATCGACTGCGCGCCGGTTTCGCCAGCGGCGATCGGTGCCACCGGCAGGATCAGGCCGGTGGCGACGACGGTTTCGCCACCGTTGCCGCCGTCGAGCCTGCGCGCATAGAACTCGCGCTTGTCGTTGCCCTGCGGCACCCAGGCGGAAACGAAGTAGTGCTGAACCATCGCCAGCCAGCCATCCTCGGCCGTCTTGACGAACTTGGCCTTGTCCTTGGCGATGTCGGAGAAACTGAGCTTCTGGTACTTCTCGGCTTCGGTGTAAATCGCCGGGCCGGTGAAGGTCATGACCATCGCGCTCTCGCCTTCCGGCGCCACGTCGTTACGCTGCAACTGGTAGTAGGCGTGGGCGGTGAGCGGCTCGGCGCCGCCGTTCGTGATCTCGTGGCGGACGTCGATCTGGTAGCTGCCGCGCCTGAAGGTATAGACCTTGGTCACCTCGACGCCGTTGGCGGCAACGGCCTTCAGGCGGAGTTCAAGCGCGTCGCCGCCTTCGCCGAGCGAGCGCGGGCCGGGCTGCGCGACGAAGCGCGAACGGTGGTTCGGCAGGCCTTCGCCGATCAGTCCCGACTGGGCGGCGTAACGGTGCGCCGGGTCGAAGAGCACGAAGGGTTTCGACTTGTCGCTGGTCGCCGAATAGCGGGCCATTTCGAGGCGGACGATGTCGCCGCCGAGCGTGGACACGTCGGCCGTGTAGAGATCGGTTTCGATGCGGATCGTTTCGTCCGGGGAAGAAACCGGCGCCGCTGGCGCGGCCGCCGCCGGTGTCGCCGGCATCGGCACCGCGCCGGGCGCGTCGGCCTGGAGGCTGGCCGTCGGCTGCGGCGTTGTCGAAACCGCTTCTGCGGCGACCGGCGCCTTCGGCTGGTCGTATTTCTCCCAGGCATCCCACAGCATGACCAGCGAGAAGGAGAAGATCATCAGGAGAATCAGGCGTCGGGTATCCATCGCGGCTCGATTAACGGATTGTCAGGGAACGGGGTCATGACCGCCGGGATGCCAGGGATGACAGCGTCCGATGCGCTTCACCCCCAGACATCCGCCTTTCCAGGCCCCGTGCTTCTGGATGGCTTCGGCGGTGTAGGCCGAACAACTGGGATGAAAGCGGCAGCTACGGCCCAGGAACGGGCTGATCGCATACTGGTAGCAGCGGATCAGCAGGAGCAGGATCTTCTTCATCGCCCCGGCCCCGGGGCCGGGCGCAACTTCAGCAGCAGCCCGGAAATTTCTTCGGCAATGGCCTTGCGGTCGAGCGCCTCGAACCGGGTACCGAGGCGCAGGATCAGATCCTGTGCCGGCAAACGGTGACGCAGCAGCCGAAAGCATTCCCGGGCGATGCGCTTGACCAGGTTGCGGCGAACCGCGGCTTTCAGCAGACGCTTGGGAACCACGATGCCGAGGCGGGCGCCAGCTTCCTTGCCAGCCTCTTCGCCGGCCGCCCGAGGGCGGTAATGTAACAGGAAATGCGTACTCTTCACGGCTCTCCTGAAACCAAAAACGGATGAATACTCATCCGTTCCGGTCAATCGATACTGCCTGGGAAAGCCGAACCCTCCCGCCTTCACGGTCTGCGTGGCAGAACCGTCGGCTGCCGTCGGGGTCGTGCTCAAACGCCCAGACGGTGACGGCCCTTGGCGCGGCGCGCGGCGATGACCCGACGGCCACCCTTGGTGCGCATACGGACCAGGAAGCCATGCGTGCGCTTGCGACGGACAACCGAAGGCTGATAGGTGCGTTTCATGATGTATACCCTTGATTTGGTGCGAAGATAAACGCGCAATTAGACATTGCGGGATATTTCATGTCAAGACCAAAATTTTGCCCGCCCTGTGGATAACTTTTGTCGATGCGGGTTAGAATGGCGTCGAAAGCGGTGCCGTCCGGCCGCTTTTTTCGTTGTCGATCGATGATGGGCAAGAAATTCCCGACGCTTCCGACGCTTTCAGGTCGTTCCCACGACTTCCGGTGACACGTCGCGTCCGGCGCGGCACTCCCTTCCTTTTTCCGTATACCGCCCACGTATGAATTCTTTCTGGAATTCCTGCCTCAGCCGCTTTGAGCAGGAGCTGCCGGTGCAGCAGTTCAATACCTGGATTCGTCCGCTTCGACTCGAAGGCGGGAACGACATCGATGGCGGCCTGCGTCTGGTGGCGCCGAACGGCTTCATCCTGAAATGGGTCAAGGAACGCTATCTGGGCCGTATCGAGGAACTTGGCCGGGATTATTTCAACGCACCGGTGAGCATCGCGCTGACCCTCGGCGAGCGTCGGCAGGCCACGGGCGCAAGGGTCGAAGCGACAGGCGCGCCGCAAGCCCTGCCGGATAGCGTCCCGCCGGGCGTTTCGGAATCACTGCCGGCAGCCCCTGCACAAATCCCGGCACACCACCCCGCGCGCGCCAGCCAGTATGAAAAGACCCGGCTGATCAGCACCTTCACCTTCGACAACCTGGTCGTCGGCAAGGCCAACGACCTCGCCCGCGCTGCCGCCATGCAGGTCGGCCACAATCCGGGCGGTGCCTACAACCCGCTGTTCATCTACGGCGGGGCCGGGCTGGGCAAGACACACTTGATCCACGCCATCGGCAACTTTATCCTCGCCCAGCAGCCGAACAAGATTGTCCGCTACGTACATGCCGAAGATTACTATTCGGACGTAGTGCGTGCTTACCAGCAGAAATCCTTCGATGTCTTCAAGCGCTATTACCGCTCGCTCGACGTACTGCTGGTCGACGATGTGCAGTTCTTCAACGGCAAGAACCGCACGCAGGAGGAATTCTTCTACGCCTTCAACGCGCTGATCGAAGCCAAGAAACAGATCGTCATCAGCTGCGATACCTACCCGAAGGACATTTCCGGCCTCGAAGATCGGCTGATCACGCGCTTCGACTGGGGCCTGACGGTACAGATCGAGCCGCCGGAAACGGAGATGCGCGTTGCCATCCTGAAGAAGAAGGCCGAGGTCGAGGGCGTCGCCCTCAGCGACGAGGTCGCCTTCGTCATCGCCAAGCACCTGCGCTCGAACGTTCGCGAACTGGAAGGCGCACTGAAGAAGGTCCTCGCCTATTCGTCGTTCCACGGCCGCGAGATCGAACTTGAACTGGCCAAGGAAGCGCTGAAGGACATCATCGGTGCGGTCAACCGGCAGATCACCGTAGAAAACATCCAGAAGACCGTCGCCGACTACTACAAGATCAAGGTTGCCGACCTCTTCTCGCCGAAGCGCACGCGCGCCATCGCCCGTCCGCGCCAGGTGGCGATGTGGCTGGCCAAGGATCTGACCGCGCACAGCTACCCGATGATCGGCGACGCCTTCGGCGGCCGTGATCACACGACGGTGCTGCACGCCGTGCGCACGATCGACTCGTTACGCACCAAGGACAACGAACTCAATCACGACCTGCACGTTCTGCTACAGGTATTGAAGGGCTGAAACGGAAGCAGTGGAAAAATCAGTGGAAAAGCCTGTGGACAAACCAGGGAGAAAATGTGGACAAGTTGTTATTTTCCCCCTTGTGGACAACTTGTCCAGTTTTCATCAACAGGCTGCCAACAGGCTTTTCAAGCACATTTTTTGACGTGCAAGGTATTGTAGAATCGACGGTTTCCGGAAATATCCACAGAGTTTGCCGCCAGTTTATCTTTATAGGAATTTGATTCATGGTTCTTATCAAAACCCGACGCGACACGCTGCTCTCTCCCCTGCAGTCGGTTTCCGGTATCGTCGAAAAGCGTCATACGCTCCCTATCCTGTCGAACGTACTGATGGAGAAGAAGGGCGAGGTACTGACCTTCATCGCCACCGACATCGAGATCCAGATCACCACCAGAACCGAAGGTGCGCAGGGCGATGGCGACGGTGCGGTGACCGTCGGCGCACGGAAGTTGCAGGACATCCTGCGCTCGCTGCCCGATACCGCCGAAGTCAGCCTGATTCTGGAAGACAAGCGCCTGCAGCTACGCGCGGGAAAAAGCCGCTTCAGTCTGCAGACACTGCCGGCCGACGACTTTCCGTGCATGGCTATCGCCGAGGGCGAGGCAAGGAAGATAGAGGTCACGCAGAAGCAGTTCCGCCAGCTGCTGGCGCAGACGCAATTCGCCATGGCAGCGCAGGACGTGCGCTATTACCTCAATGGCCTGCTGCTGCTCATCGACGGCGGCGAATTGCGTGCGGTGGCCACCGATGGCCACCGTCTGGCCTTTGCCAGCATGGCCATCGAAGGCGAACTGCCACGTCAGGAACTGATCCTGCCGCGCAAGACCGTGCTCGAACTGAACCGTCTGCTTTCCGACAGCGACGAACTGCTGACGATTGAAGCGACGCCGAACCAGATCCGCTTCCGGTTCGGCCACATCAACCTTGTTTCCAAGCTGATTGACGGCAAGTTCCCGGATTACGAGCGCGTCATTCCGCCGACCCTGAAGAACACGCTGGAAACCAACCGCCTTGCCCTGCTCGCCTCGATGCAGCGCGCGGCGATCCTGACCAACGAGAAGTTCCGCGGCGTGCGCCTGGTGCTTTCGTCGGGCAGCCTGAAAATCATGGCCGCCAACGCCGAGCAGGAAGAAGCGCAGGAAGAACTGGAAGTCGATTATGCCGGCGATGCCATCGATGTCGGTTTCAACGTCGGTTACCTGCTCGACGTGCTCAATAACGCGACCTCGGAAACCGTTCAATGGGGTCTGAACGACTCGAATTCGAGCGCGCTGGTGACGATTCCCGGCAATGAGCGCTTCAAATACGTCGTGATGCCGATGCGCATCTGACGCCGCTCTGGCCATATTGGCCAAGGCGCGAATTCCGCCCGGGAGGGCGGTTCAGGCAAGGCAGGCTGCCGCCTTCAGGTGGAGCAACTATGAGCCTCCGACATAGCAGAGAAACAGGGAAATCAAGACAGTGAGCGAACAGAACAAGGCACCGGCCTACGGCGAAGCCAGCATCCAGATCCTCGAAGGCCTGGAGGCGGTCAGGAAACGGCCGGGCATGTACATCGGCGACACTTCCGACGGCACCGGGCTGCACCATCTGGTCTTCGAGGTCGTCGACAACTCGATCGACGAGGCGCTGGCCGGGCACTGCGACGACATCGTCGTCACCATCCACCCGGATAACTCCATTTCCGTCACCGACAACGGCCGCGGCATCCCGACCGGCGTCAAGATGGACGACAAGCACGAGCCGAAGCGTTCGGCGGCCGAAATCGCACTCACCGAGCTGCACGCCGGCGGCAAGTTCAATCAGAACTCGTACAAGGTTTCCGGCGGTCTGCACGGCGTCGGCGTTTCCTGCGTCAATGCGCTCTCGAAGTGGCTGCGCCTGAGCATTCGCCGCGACGGCAAGAAGCACTTCATCGAGTTCAACCGCGGTGTGCCGGTAGACCGCGCGCTGGAGATGCGTGACGGTGTCGAGGTGTCGCCGCTGAAAGTGCTGGGTGACACCGAAAAACGCGGTACCGAGGTGCACTTCCTCGCCGATGACGAAATCTTCGGCACCGTCGAATTCCACTACGAAATTCTCGCCAAGCGCCTGCGCGAACTGTCCTTCCTGAACAACGGCGTCAGCATCAAGCTGGTGGACCAGCGCAACGGCAAGGAAGAACTGTTCGCCTTCGCAGGCGGCGTGAAGAGTTTCGTCGAATACATCAACCGCTCGAAATCGGTGTTGCACCCCAACGTCTTCTACTCGGCCGGCGAAAGCACGACGCCGAACGGCGTCACCATCGGCGTCGAGGTGGCGATGCAGTGGAACGACTCGTACGCCGAGCAGGTGCTGTGCTTCACCAACAACATTCCGCAGTCGGACGGCGGCACGCACCTGACCGGCCTGCGCACGGCGATGACGCGCGTCATCAACAAGTACATCGAGGAGAACGACATCGCCAAGAAGGCGAAGGTCGACATTTCCGGCGACGACATGCGCGAGGGCCTCGCCTGCGTGCTGTCGGTGAAGATGCCGGACCCCAAGTTCGCCTCGCAGACGAAGATGAAGCTGGTGTCTTCCGAAGCGATGCCGGCGGTGCAGGAAGTCGTTGCTGCCAAGCTCGCCGAATTCCTGCTCGAACGCCCGGCCGACGCCAAGGTCATCACCGGCAAGATCGTCGAGGCCGCCCGCGCCCGCGAAGCCGCCCGCAAGGCGCGCGAGATGACGCGCAGGAAGGGCGTGCTCGACGGTGTCGGCCTGCCCGGCAAGCTCGCCGACTGTCAGGAGAAGGACCCGGCGCTGTGCGAACTGTATCTGGTCGAGGGTGATTCCGCCGGCGGCTCCGCCAAGCAGGGCCGCGACCGCAAGTTCCAGGCAATCCTGCCGCTGAAGGGCAAGATCCTCAACGTCGAGAAGGCACGCTTCGACAAGCTGATTTCATCGCAGGAAATCGCCACGCTGATCACCGCGCTCGGCACCGGCATCGGCAAGGACGAGTACAAGCCGGAGAAGCTGCGCTACCACCGCATCATCATCATGACCGACGCCGACGTCGACGGCGCGCACATCCGCACGCTGCTGCTCACCTTCTTCTACCGGCAGATGCCCGAGCTGGTCGAGCGCGGCCACATCTACATCGCGCAGCCGCCGCTGTACAAGGTCAAGGTCGGCAAGACCGAGCGCTACATCAAGGACGACCAGGAACTGAACCAGTTCCTGCTGAAGATGGCGCTCGACGACGCCTCGGTGACGCCGAAGGCCGGTGCCGAGCCGATCAGCGGTTCGGCGCTGGAAGCGATGGCACACGAATACCTGTTGGCCGAGGCGATCATCAACCGCCTGGACCACCTCATCAACCCGGAAGTGCTGCATGCCATCGTCGACGGCAATCTGCGCATCGACCTCAGCGACGAAACGGCGGCCACCGCCTCGGCGGCGGAAATCTCCAAGCGCGTCAGCGGCATCCAGATCCGCGCCCGTTACGACGACGCACACGAACGCTGGCAGTTGCGCATCGAAAAGATGCACCACGGCAACCTCAAGGTCGGCGTGATCGACGAGGACCTGCTCATTTCCGGCGACTGGACGCAACTGTGCAAGACCGCCGACATGCTCTCCGGCCTCTTTGGCTCCGGCGGCTACGCACAGCGCGGCGAGAAAAAGGCGCCGGTGGTCAGCTTCGCGCAGGCGATGAACTGGCTGCTCGCCGAAGTCGAGCGCACCGTCAGCAAGCAGCGCTACAAGGGCCTCGGCGAGATGAACCCCGGGCAGCTGTGGGAAACGACGATGGACCCGAAGGTCCGCCGCCTGCTCAGGGTGCAGATCGAAGACGCCATCGGCGCCGACGAAATCTTCACGACGCTGATGGGCGAGCTGGTCGAACCGAGACGGAATTTCATCGAGTCGAATGCGCTGGCGGCAAGAAATATCGACGTTTGAAGCAAGGATTCATTCGTTGCATCGTGTGAATTGAATTTCGGAAAGCCGGTCGGAAGATCGGCTTTTTTTCCGCAGCATTGTTGAGTGCAGGCCATCGATTGATCACACCTCGTCGCAGATGGCGCGGCTTTCTGGCATTGCTCCAGGAAGAGTTCCGCCAGCTCATCACGGTCAGGCCCAGCGACCGGCCCTGGCAGATGCCTTTCGCAGCTGCCCTGGCGTCGGGTCTGCCGCTGTTTGTGGGCGCCTACTTCGACCGTATGGATTACGGCCTCGTCTCTTCTCTCGGTGGGCTGGTTTTCCTGTATTTGCCCGAGACGCCGTTATATCACCGCATGGTGTCGCTGATGGCTTGTGCCTTTGGCATGACAGCCTGCTACGCGCTGGGGGTGATGAGCCATTTTTTGCCGCTCGTCATGGTGGTGGTGCTGACCTTCATCGCGATTCTCGTCACGATGGTCTGCCGGTTTTACCGGGTGGGCGTGCCCGGCAGCCTGTTCTTCATCATGGCTGCGGCGATCGGCGCTTATTCGCCCGGGGACATCCTGCAGGTGCCGCTCAAGGTTGGCTTGATGACCATGGGCTGCCTTCTGGCATGTCTGATCGCATTTTTTTACAGCATCCACAGCCTGCGCCGACGAGCTGCCAAGGCGGTCGAACCCTTGCCGGCACCGACCTTCGATTTCGTCATTTTCGATTCGGTCGTGATCGGTGTTTGCGTCGGAATTTCTCTGGTGCTTGCCCAGTTGCTCCAGCTCGAAAATGCCTACTGGGTTCCGGTGAGCTGTCTTGCCGTGATCCAGGGGATGTCCCTGCGCGCCGTTTGGGACAAGCAGGTGCACCGCTTGCTTGGGACCGCTATCGGCCTGCTGCTGTCCTGGGGCCTGCTGACGCTTCCGCTCGACAAGTGGATGGTTTCGTTCTTGATGATGCTGCTGGTTTTCGTGATCGAGACAGCCGTAGTTCGACATTACGGCTTTGCCACCATCTTCATTACCCCGCTGACCATTCTTCTGGCAGATGCCGCAAGCCTGGGGCACGGGTCGGCCAACGAGCTGATCCAGGCACGTCTCTTCGATACCCTGCTTGGCTGCATGGTCGGCCTGCTCGGCGGCGTGTGCCTGCACAGCCAGCGCTTTCGGGCCATTGTTGGCGCACCGATCCGGCGCCTGGTTCCGGAACGCCTGTTCATGTGAACTGGAACCGGTGACTTGCCCGAAACGGACCCGGGACCGCGCCTTCCTTCGCAGACGCGCTTGTCGTCCTGAATCCGGCCGGGGCAGGTGCGTTCCTTTCTTTCGCGGTAAGGGGCAAGGCGCCGCGCGACCCTCAGTGTGGCGTGCCGCCGGCCAGCAGCGCCCGGATGACGCGCACCGTTTCGATGTCCGATTCCCGGTAGGCCGATTTGATGTATTCGGCGTAGGCGGCGTCTTCGTCGCCGTGGGTTTCGCCGAGGGTGGTTTCGTAGGCGAAGCGCAGGAACAGGCGGTTGGTTTCCGGTTCCTCGATGGTGATGGTCAGCGTGCCGCCGGCGTGCGTGTCGGTGCGGGCAACGGTGAAGCGCATCCATTCTTCGTGCTGCCAGGTGACGCTGTCCCTGATGGCCGCCGCGCCGAAGTCGAGGCGGCGCTCGATCCGGCGGTCGTCGCGCTCGAGGATGGTGCAGGCTTCCAGCCCGGGCAGGAAGTGCGTGGCGTCTTCGGCGCGGAACATGAGGCCGCGCCACAGTTCGGCGCGGGCCAGGGGCAGCGCCATCGGGTTCTGCGGATCGTTGATTTCTATCAGGTGTTCGAATTTCATGGCGGCATTGTCGCTCCGCCGCCTGCCCGCTGTCACGCCGGATGGTAGGATGCGCGCCATGCCCCGACTTCAACTCGAACGCTTGCTTCATTCGCAGGGCTTCGGCAGCCGCAAGGAATGCCGTGCCCTGATCCGCCACGGTCGCGTCGCCATCGCTGGCGAGACGGTCGACGATCCTTTCTGCGAGATCGAGGCGGACGGCCTCGTCTTCGCTGTCGATGGCAAGGACTGGCTCTGGCAGGCGAAGGCCTGCCTGATGCTGAACAAGCCGGGCGGCTACGAGTGCTCGCACCAGCCGAAGCACCATGCCAGCGTCTATGCGCTGCTGCCGCCGCCGCTGAACGGGCGCGGCGTGCAGTCGCTCGGCCGGCTGGACGAGGACACCACCGGCCTGCTGCTGTTCTCCGACGACGGCCAGTTCATCCACGCGATCAGTTCGGGCAAGCGCAAGGTGCCGAAGACCTACCGGGTGACGGCGAAGCATCCGGTCGACGATGGCCAGATCACTGCCCTGCTCGCCGGCGTGCAGCTCGCCGACGAACCGGCGCCGGTTGCCGCTGCCGGCTGCGAGCGCATCGGCGAGCGGGAGATTCTGCTGACGGTGACCGAGGGCCGCTATCACCAGGTGAAGCGCATGGTGGCCGCTGCCGGCAACCGGGTCGAGGCGCTGTGCCGCGTCGCCGTCGGCGGCCTGACGCTGCCGGCCGACCTGGCGCCGGGCGAGTGGCGCTGGCTGACCGCCGACGATCTCGATCGCCTGCGTTCGCCGGCCACCACGGTTTCCTGATCGGCCGGCGCCGGCTGCCTCCGCTCGTCGCCTCCGCCCGCCCGCGCTTGTCCTGCTCTTGCCACTTGCTCCGGCGCCGGGTGCAGGCGCATCATGGTCTGCGACTATGAGGAGCGAACCATGCAAAAGATTTTGATGATAGTGCACGCGCCACCCTATGGAAGTGAGCGCGTGCTTTCGGCGCTGCGCCTTGCGACAGCGTTGCTTGACCAGGAAGAGGAGCGCGTCGATCTGACGCTCTTCATGATGTCGGACGGCGTCGTTGCCGGCCTGCCGAACCAGCCCCCGGCCGAGGCCGGCGGTGGTTTACAGCAGATGATCGAGCATCTCGTTGCGCAGGGGGTGACGATCCGCCTCTGCCGCACCTGCGCCATCGCGCGCGGCCTTGCCGAATTGCCGCTGATTCCCGGCGCGGCCATCGGCACGCTGAGCGAGATGGCGGTGGCGGCGATCGAGGCGGACAAGGTCATCACCTTCTGAGCGCGCTGCGATGACCCTCACCGAGCTGCGCTACATCGTCACGCTGGCTCACGAGCGGCACTTCGGTCGGGCCGCCGAGAAGTGCCATGTCAGTCAGCCGACGCTGTCGGTGGCGCTGAAGAAGGTCGAGCAGCGCATCGGCGCCCAGCTTTTCGAACGTTCGTCGGCCGATGTGCGACCGACGCCGCTCGGCGAGCAGGTGGCGGCGCAGGCCGAGCGCGTACTCGAAGAAGCCGCCCGGCTCGATGAGATCGCCATGCAGGGCAAGGACCCGCTGGTCGGGCCGCTGCGCCTGGGCGTCATCTACACCATCGCCCCCTACCTGTTGCCGCGCCTGATCCCGGCGCTGCATACGCGTGCGCCGAAGATGCCGCTCTACCTGCAGGAAAATTTCACCGCCCGTCTGGCCGAGCAGTTGCGTCGTGGCGAGATGGACGTTGCCGTGCTGGCCCTGCCCTTCTCCGAGCCGGGCATCGTTACCCGTCCGGTTTACGATGAACCGTTCCGCGTCGCGTTGCCGGCCGGGCATCCGTTCGCGGCGCGCGCCGCGATCCGCAGTGAGGATCTCACTGCCGAACATCTGCTGCTGCTTGGCCAGGGTAACTGTTTCCGCGACCAGGTGGTGCAGGCCTGCCCGCAGCTCTCCGAACCGGGCGGGCTGGAGCGCGCGCTTGAAGGCAGCTCGCTGGAAACCCTGCGGCACATGGTGGCGAGCGGTGCCGGCCTCTCCGTGGTGCCGGTCTCGGCGGTCGAAAGCTGGCCGCGCGACGAGCAGCTGCTGGCTATCCGCCCCTTCGTCGAGCCGGCGCCGACGCGCCGTATCGTGCTCGCCTGGCGGGTGACTTTCCCGAGGCCGCAGGCCATCGATGCGCTGTACGATGCCATTCTCGCCTCACCGCCGCCCGGCGTGCTACCGCTGTCCTGATCCCTGGCTGGCTTGCGTTTGCCGGGAGGGTTATCCTTATGTCTGGCCCCGCCAAACCACGAATCATCCACGCAAGGAAGGAAGAAAGATGGCTACCAAACCTGGCATCGACATCGGCATCAATGAGAAGGACCGCAAGAAAATCGCGGAAGGGTTGTCCCGCCTGCTCGCCGACAGCTACACGCTGTATCTGAAGACGCACAACTTCCACTGGAACGTGACCGGCCCGCAGTTCAACAGCCTGCACAACATGTTCATGACCCAGTACACCGAAATCTGGACGGCGCTCGATCAGATCGCCGAACGCATCCGCTCGCTGGGCTACCCGGCGCCGGGTTCATACAAGCAGTTCGTGGCCCTGTCGTCGATTCCGGAAGAGGAAGGCGTGCCCAAGGCCAAGGACATGGTCCGCCAGCTGGTCGAAGGCCAGGAAGCCGTGACCCGGACGGCGCGCGATGTCTTCAAGATCGTCGAGAAGGCCAACGACCAGCCGAGCGCCGACCTGCTGACGCAGCGCATGGAAGTGCATGAGAAGAACGCCTGGATGCTGCGCAGCCTGCTCGAAGACTGAGCGGATGCGCGGTGAGCGCCGGCGGTGACCCGCAGCGTTCATCGGAGGCCGGATTGCCGGCGCCGATGTCCTGCCGGGTGATGCCGGTGCCGCCTGCGCCGCTCGTCTCGTTCGTGTTGTTCGCGCTGTTCTGAACGTTCTGAATCGGCGCCGGACAACGCCGGGAATGAATGTGAGCGATTGCTGACGTTTCACGTGAAACCAAAGAGAAGGGCCGCCCGAGAGCGGCCCTTTTTCTGACAGGGTTGGCGCCGACTGGCGTCAGCCGGCCTTGCTGCGCGATGCGGCGGCTTTCTTTGCCGTGGCGCGGGCGGGCTTTTCCGCAGGGGTATCGTCGGCAACAGCAGTTTTCGTGGCCGCTTTCGCTTTGCCGGCGGCCTTGGCCGGTGCCTTCGGTTCGCGCTTCTCGAACTCGAAGCCGACCTTGCCGTCCTTGCCGCGCACGAGGAAAGCGGAGAACTTGCGCCGGGTGCGCGCCGAGATGAAGTTCTTCAGCAGGTCGGTGCGGCCGGTATCGAGCAGCTTCTGCATCTGTTCGCGCTCGACCGGCTGTTGCAGGATGATCTTGCCGGAGCGGAAGTCGCAGGTACGCTCGGGACCGACCGACTTTTCGCAGACGTAGGCCATGCCGTGCTCGAAGACGCTGGACTGGCATTTCGGGCAGGCGCCGAGCGCGGTCTGCCCGGAAAAATCGACGGGTTCGGCCGCGCCGTCCTCGCCGCTGCCCTGGCCGAAGTCGAATTCCGGCGAGTGTTCGGCGTTGAGCTTGATCAGCGCATTGAACGGCCGGCCCATCTTGTTGCGGAAGCCGGTCAGCGGGCCGATGCTGCGTTCGGTCAGCAGGGTTTCGATTTCCGCGGGTTCGAACTGGCGGCCGGCGACGATCTTCCACAGCGAGAAGTCGCACGACTGGCACTGGAATTTCTTGTAGGTTTCCTTGATCCTGCCGCCGCACTTCGGGCAGGGCGCGGCCAGTTCGCCGAAGTCGCCGGGAATGGTGTCGCTGTCGTAGGTCTTGGCGCGGTCGACGATGTGCTGCGTCATCGCCGCGATTTCCTTCATGAATTCGTCGCGCGACAGCTCGCCCTTTTCCATGCGCGCAAGCTTCCATTCCCAGTCGCCGGTCAGTTCCGGATGGGTCAGTTCGGGGATGCCCAGGCCGTTCAGCAGCGTCATCAGCGAGAAGCCCTTGGCGGTCGGGACGAGTTCCTTGCCCTCGCGGTGGATGTACTGCTCGATGATCAGGTTTTCGATGATCTGGGCGCGCGTGGCCGGGGTGCCGAGGCCGCGGCCGGCCATCGCCGCGCGCAGTTCCTCGTCGTCCACCATCTTGCCGGCGCCTTCCATCGCCGACAGCAGCGTCGCTTCCGAGTAGCGGGCCGGCGGTCGCGTTTCATTGGCGTTGACCCGGACGTCTTCGGCCTTCACCCGCTCCTTCGGCTGCACGGGCACCAGGCTGGCGTCGTCGTCCTGCGCCTCGCGCCCGTAGACCGCCAGCCAGCCGGGGTTGACCAGCACCTTGCCCTCGGTCTTGAACGGTTCGCCGGCCACGCGCGTGATGCGCGTCGTCACCATGTACTCGGCCGCCGGGTAGAAGACCGCGAGGAAGCGCTTGACGACCATGTCGTAGAGCTTCTGCTCCGGTTCCGACAGCGATTTCGGCGCCTGCAGCGTCGGGATGATGGCGAAGTGGTCGGAAATCTTGGCGTTGTTGAAGATGCGCTTGTTCGGGCCGACCCATTTCTTTTTCTGGATTTCGGCGGCGAAGAGGCCGTAGCGATTGGCGATCGACGGGTCGGCGCCCTTCTGCAGGTCGCGTCCGGCGAGCATGTCGAGCGTGGCGTTGACCGTGGCGATGTAGTCCTCGGGCAGCGCGCGCGCGTCGGTACGCGGATAGGTCAGCACCTTGTGCTTTTCGTACAGTGCCTGGGCGAGGCCGAGCGTGGCCTTGGCCGAGAAGCCAAAGCGGCTGTTGGCTTCGCGCTGCAGGCTGGTCAGGTCGTAGAGCAGCGGCGAAAGCTGGGTCGAGGGTTTGGCCTCTTCCGTCACCTCGCCCGGCTGGCCGAGGCATCTGGCGCGCAACGCATCGGCGCGGGCCTGATCCCACAGGCGATCGGCGCGGGCGTGTTCGTCGTCCTCGTTGCGCTTGAATTTCTCGTCGAACCATTTGCCCCGGTACTCGCCGGCGGCGCATTCGAAGACGCCTTCGACCTCCCAGTAGGCGCGCGGCTTGAACTTCTTGATCTTCGCCTCGCGCTCGACCAGGATCGCCAGCGTCGGCGTCTGCACGCGGCCGACGGTGGTCAGGTGGAAGCCGCCGGTCTTGGAGTTGAAGGCGGTCATCGCGCGCGTGCCGTTGATGCCGACCAGCCAGTCGGACTCGGAACGGCAGACGGCGGCATCGGCCA
>JAVFAT010000013.1:0-13328 GCA_034002385.1 Azospira sp.
GGAAGGAGGTCTCGGTCTGGTCGAGTACCGAGTTGAGCTTGATGCGGATCGAATCCAGCGTCGGATCGTCGATGGCATGGGGCTGACGGTTGACCAGGACGCCGTCGCTGCTTTCGGTCAGCAGCTTGTCGAGTTCGGAAAGCGGTGCGGATTTTCTGCCACCGCCCCCCAGAAACAGCGGCAGGGCAAGCAGCAGCGGCACGGCCGGCGCCCACGGTTCCCAGAAGCCGAGCGGCATCGCCGCGACGACGAGGATCAGGCCGAGGTGACGGCGCTCAAAGCGAAAAGATGAGTTCTTCATAGCTCATGCTCGTCTTGGTCAACAAATCGACGAGCACCTGGGTGCCCGCCGCGATGGCATCCTTGGCGCCGGCGGCCTGCTCGGCCCGAAGCATCTGCTGGTACACCGGCGCCACGGCCTCGACGGCCTTGCGCTTCGGGCAGCGACGCACCGAGGTGTAGCCGACGATGTTGCCGTTCGGGCCAAAGTCCGGGGTGATGTGGGTAAACACCCAGTAGAAGCCGCCGTCCTTCGACATGTTCTTGACGTAGGCAAACACCTCCTGCTTCGCCTGAATCGTGTCCCAGACCAGCTTGAAGGCGGCGCGGGGCATGTCGGGATGACGGATGATGTTGTGTTGCGAACCGAGCAGTTCCGACTCCTGATAGCCGGAGAACTCGATGAAGATCGGGTTGCAATAGGTGATGATCCCCTTGGGATCGGTCTTTGAAACGATGAAATCTTCCTCGCGCATCACGCGCTCGTGCTGCGTCGGGACAATGCTCTTGTTCTTCATTTTGGTTTTCCTCCCAGCCTGCCGGATCGTGCCGGAAGGCCTCCGCAGACGGAAGGCTCCGACAAGACGACGCAGCAGCATAGGCTTCCGGTGGCATTCTGTCGATACGTCGGATCAAAATGTCAAGCCGGGGCGGAAATGCCACCCCGTCCACCGGATGGAGACGCCCTCTTTTCCGGGAGCACCGGATCGCCGAAAACGGGAAGAGGCGCGCCTCAGGCCGATACTTCGGCCAGCGGCCAACGCGGGCGCACGGCAAAGGTGCCGGCAGCCTTCGGCACGGCGCCAGCGGCAAGGCGCAGCGCGCCGGCAAGCGCGATCATGGCGCCGTTGTCGGTACAGAATTCCAGCTCCGGATAGAAGACCTCGACGCCGCGCCGCGCCGCGCCGGCATCGAGCCGGTGGCGCAGCTCGCGGTTGGCACCAACGCCGCCGGCAACGACCAGTTGTTTCAGCCCGGTCTGCTTCACCGCCAGCAACGACTTCTTCACCAGCACCTCGACGATCGCATCCTGGAAGGCGCACGCGACGTCGGCCTTTTCCTGTTCGGTGAGCGAGCGCTCGCGCACCTGGGTAAGAACCGCGGTCTTCAGGCCGGAAAAACTGAACATCAGATCACCCGAATTGATCATCGGCCGCGGCAGCTTCACCGCGCCCGCCAGGCCGTCCCCGGCCAGGGCTGACAGCGCGGGGCCGCCGGGGTAGCCGAGGCCGAGCAATTTGGCGGTCTTGTCGAAGGCTTCGCCGGCGGCGTCGTCGAGCGTCTCGCCAAGCAGTTCGTAGTCGCCGACGCCGGTGACGCGCATCAGCTGCGTGTGGCCGCCGGAGACGAGCAGCGCGACGAAGGGAAAGCGCGGCGGCCGCGACGAAAGCAGCGGCGACAGCAAATGGCCTTCAAGGTGGTGGACCGGCACCGTCGGAATGCCGAGCGAAGCCGCCAGCGCCTCGGCGAAGGCAGCGCCGACGAGCAGCGCGCCGGCCAGTCCCGGCCCCTGCGTATAGGCGACGGCGCCGACCTCGTCGAGCGAGCGCCCGCTATCGGCCAAGGCCTTGCGCAGGAGCGGAATCATGCGCCGGATGTGGTCGCGCGAGGCGAGTTCGGGAACAACGCCGCCGTAGTCGCGGTGCATGGCCACCTGCGAATGCAGCGCGTGCGAGAGGAGGCCACGCTCTTGGTCGTAGAGCGCGACGCCGGTTTCGTCGCAGGAAGATTCGAGGCCGAGCACGAGCATGGGGCGGGATTCTACCCGAGCGACACAGGCGCGGCGGCGCGGAAGAAAGTGGCGGTGATGGCGGCGGCAAAGCCGGCCGGCGAAGGCTCCGGCCCGGCGCTTGACAAGCGACTTGGAAAAAATGCGGCACTCTGGTTATAATCACGGTCTTTCCCTTTTCCAACCCAACCGATTGGACTGATTTCAATGCCGAGTATTCGCGTCAAGGAAAACGAGCCGTTCGAAGTAGCCATCCGTCGCTTCAAGCGCACTGTCGAAAAAACCGGTCTGCTGACCGAACTGCGCGCCCGCGAGTTCTACGAGAAGCCCACCGCCGAGCGCAAGCGCAAGCTGGCCGCCGCGGTCAAGCGTCACCACAAGCGCATCCGCAGCCAGACCCTGCCGCCGAAGATGTACTGAGCGGCTCCGGCCGCAGCAGTCGCCGCAAACGGCGGGGCTGCTTGCATCGCGCCGGTGCCAATCCCGGCGCGGCAGTTTTCCGACGCAGCGAAAGCCAGAGCCGTCCATCCGAAGGTGGACGGCTTTTCACGTTTGTGGAGATCACCGGAATGACGCTCAAGGAACGCATCACCGAAGACATGAAGGCCGCCATGCGCGCCCGCGAATCGGCGCGGCTCGGCGCCATCCGCCTGCTGCTCGCGGCGATCAAGCAGAAGGAAGTCGACGAGCGCATCGAACTCGACGATGCCGGCGTGCTCGCCGTCGTCGAGAAGCTGCTCAAGCAGCGCCGGGACAGCATCGCCCAGTACGAGGCGGCGCAGCGGGAGGATCTTGCCGCCGCCGAGCGCGCCGAAGCCGACCTGCTCGCCAGCTACATGCCGGCACAACTGTCGGTTGCCGAGATCGCAGCGGAAGTGGCGGCCATCGTCGCCGCCATCGGCGCGAACGGTGAAAAACCCGGCCCGGCCGACATGGGCAAGGTCATGGCCGCCGTCAAGGCAAGCCTTGCCGGCCGCGCCGACATGAGCGAAGTCTCGAAGCAGGTAAAGGCTGCTTTGGCGAAGTGAGAAGCGCGGAGAGCGGAGTAAGGAGCGCGCCGCTTCCCCTCCCCGCTCCTGACTCATCACTCCTCACTGATTGACGCCATGATCCCTGAATCCTTCATTCAGGATCTGCTGCACCGGGTCGACATCGTCGACCTGATCGACACGCACGTGCCGCTGAAGAAGGCGGGCGCCAACTACGCCGCCTGCTGCCCCTTCCACAACGAAAAGACGCCCTCCTTCACCGTCAGCCCGCAGAAGCAGTTCTACCACTGCTTCGGCTGCGGCGCGCACGGCACGGCCATCGGCTTCATGATGGAATACGCCGGCATGGGTTTCGTCGACGCGGTGAAGGATCTCGCCGGCCGCACCGGAATGCAGGTACCGGAAGAAGAAGGCCGGCGCCGCGAGCCGCACGAAGGCCCGCGCACGGTCGACCTCGCCGAAGTCATGGCGAAAGCAGCCGCCTGGTACCGCGAACAGCTGAAGCACGCCCCGAAGGCTATCGACTATCTGAAGCGACGCGGACTCACCGGAGAAATCTGCAAGACATTCGGCATCGGCTACGCACCGGACGGCTGGCAGAACCTGGAAACCGTGTTCCCGGACTACGGCGCCCCCGAACTGCTCGCCGCCGGCCTGGTCATCGAAAACGAGCAGGGGCGCCGCTACGACCGCTTCCGCGACCGCATCATGTTCCCGATCATCAACCCGAAAGGCGAGGTCATCGCCTTCGGCGGGCGCGTCCTCGACGGCGGCGAGCCAAAGTACCTGAACTCGCCGGAAACGCCGCTGTTCGAGAAGGGGCGCGAACTGTTCGGCCTGCCGCAGGCACGCACCGCGCTGCGCGAAACTGACACGGCGGTGGTCGTCGAGGGCTACATGGACGTCGTGGCTCTGGCGCAGCACGGCGTCGGCAATGCGCTGGCAACGCTCGGCACGGCGACCACGGCCACGCACGTGCAAAAGCTGCTGCGCCAGGTCGACCGCATCGTCTTCTGCTTCGACGGCGACAACGCCGGCCGCAAGGCCGCCTGGCGCGCGCTGGAGAATTCGCTGGAGGTGCTGCCCGACCGCAAGACCATCGGTTTCGTCTTCCTGCCCGAGGCGCACGATCCCGACAGCTACGTCCGCGAATTCGGCAAGGAGGCCTTCAATCGCATGGTGGCGCAAGCGACGCCGCTTTCCGATTTCCTGCTGCGCGAACTCGGCCAGCAGTGCGATCTTGGCAGCGCCGAAGGCAAGGCCCGGCTGGTCGCCGAAGCGAAGCCGCTGCTGCAAAGGCTGCAAACGCCGCTGTTGCGCCTGCAACTGGTCAAGCGACTGGTCGACATCAGCGGCTTCTCGCAGCAGGAAATCGAGCGCCTGTGCGAATTGCGCGCCATCGCGCCACCGGCGCCGGCGCGCGCGCCACGGCAGTCGCCGGCAGCGACCTTCATGAAGAAATTGATCCGCCTGATCCTGCAGAAACCCGAACTGGCACGCCGCCTGCCGCTCGATGCACTGCCGGTCGACGCGCCGGAAGCCGGTACGCTGCGCCGGCTGGTCGACGCCGTTCTCGACGCCGGCGAACCGGCGCCGGCCTATGCCGCGCTGCTCGAACGCCTGCGCGGCGACGATGACCCGTTCCTGAAGAGTGCCGCTTCCGACCTCATGCACGAACCCTTTGCCGAAGACGAGATCGAACCGGAATTCGCCGGCACGCTGGCCAAGTTCGCACGCGATGCGCGCAAGGACGAGATCGAGGCCCTGCGCGCCAAGGCAGCGGCACTCGGCGTCGCCGGCCTGTCGTCCGAGGAAAAGGCACGCTACGTGGCACTGCTCTCGGCACGCACCAACGAAGGCGGAAACACCGGGTAGCGGCCGGGAAACGAGCCTAAGTTGTGATATAATTTAATGTTTTTCCACCCCACCCACCGGGAAACGGATATGGCAACCGCAAAAGCAAAAGCCAAGACGCCCGCCAAGGACAGCAAGGCAAAACCCACGAAAAGTCGGGAAAAGGCGGCAGCCGAACTGCTCGCCCAGGCCGGCAATGCGCCTTCGCCGGTCGACGCCGAGACGCGCAAGACGCGGCTCAAGAACCTGATCAAGCTCGGCAAGGAGCGCGGCTACCTGACCTACGCCGAAATCAACGACCACCTGCCGGACGACGTCGTCGACGCGGAGCAGATCGAATCGATCATCTCCACCTTCAACGACATGAACATCCAGGTGTTCGACGAGGCGCCGGCCGCGGAAGACCTGCTCATGTCGGATGCCGCGCCGACCGTCGCCGACGACGAGGAAGTCGAGGAAGAGGCCGAGCAGGCACTGTCCACCGTCGACTCCGAATTCGGCCGCACCACCGATCCGGTTCGCATGTACATGCGCGAGATGGGTTCGGTCGAGTTGCTCACGCGCGAGGGCGAGATCGAGATCGCCAAGCGCATCGAGGACGGCCTCAAGCACATGATCCAGGCCATCTCGGCCTGCCCGACGACCATCGTCGAGATTCTCGCCTGCGCCGAGAAGATCGAGAAGGACGAGATGCGCATCGACGAGTTGATCGACGGACTGATCGACCCGAACGCGCTCGAGGGCACGGAAGAAGCCGCCGTCGATGAGCCGGAAATCTCCGACGCCGAAGGCAGCGAGGACGAAGACCAGGACGAGGACGGAGACGAGGACGACGGCAGCCGCGCGGCCGCGGCATCGCTGCTGCAACTCAAGACCGAGGCCCTGACACGCTTTGCCGTCATCCGGCAGACCTTCGCCAAGGCGCACAGCGCGCTGACCAAGAAAGGCTCGCAGGACAAGACCTACCTCAAGCTGCAACGTCAGATTTCCGACGAACTGCTCTTCATCCGCTTCACCTCGAAAACCATCGAACGGCTGTGCGATTCCGTGCGCGGCATGGTCGAGGAAGCACGCGCCTGCGAACGCAAGATCCAGCAGATCTGCGTCGACAAGGTGCGGATGCCGCGCCCCCACTTCATCAAGGTCTTTCCCGGCAACGAGATGAACCTCGACTGGGCCGACGCCGAAATCGCCGCCGCCCCCCGCAGCTACGGCCCGGTGTTGACGCGCAATGCGCCGGCGATCAAGGAACAGCAGCAGAAGCTGATCGACCTGCAGAACCGCATCGGCATCCCGCTCAAGGAACTGAAGGACATCAACAAGCAGATGTCCACCGGCGAAGCCAAGGCCCGCCGCGCCAAGCGCGAGATGACCGAGGCCAACCTGCGTCTGGTGATCTCCATCGCCAAGAAGTACACCAACCGCGGCCTGCAGTTCCTCGACCTGATTCAGGAAGGCAACATCGGCCTGATGAAGGCCGTCGACAAGTTCGAATACCGCCGCGGCTACAAGTTCTCGACCTACGCCACCTGGTGGATCCGCCAGGCCATCACCCGTTCGATCGCCGACCAGGCGCGCACCATCCGCATCCCGGTGCACATGATCGAGACGATCAACAAGATGAACCGCATCAGCCGTCAGATCCTCCAGGAAACCGGCAGCGAACCCGATCCGGCGACGCTGGCCGAGAAGATGGAGATGCCGGAAGAGAAGATCCGCAAGATCCTCAAGATATCGAAGGAACCGATCTCGATGGAAACGCCGATCGGCGACGACGACGACTCGCATCTGGGCGACTTCATCGAGGACACGGCGACGCTGGCACCGACTGACGCGGCGCTCTTCTCCAGTCTGCGCGGCATCACCAAGGAAGTGCTCGACACCCTCACGCCGCGTGAAGCCAAGGTGCTGCGCATGCGCTTCGGCATCGAGATGAACACCGACCACACGCTTGAGGAAGTCGGCAAGCAGTTCGACGTCACCCGCGAGCGTATCCGCCAGATCGAAGCCAAGGCCCTCCGGAAGCTGCGCCACCCGAGCCGCTCGGACAAGCTGAAAAGTTTCCTCGACAACGGCAGCAACTGACGGGAACCGCAAGACAGGGGACTGTAGCTCAGTCGGTTAGAGCAGAGGACTCATAATCCTTTGGTCCAGGGTTCGAGTCCCTGCGGTCCCACCAAATTAAAACCCAACCCTGAGCGGTTGGGTTTTTTCTGCCCGTTGCGCCAGTGCCGTCAGACAATCCGGAATAAAAGCATCGGATGATCGACATGTTCGTCATGCACTGAATGACGCATGTAGCAATGCTTTTGTGTAATCCGTACAAGGGAAAGCCGGCCGCGCTTCCCAAGGGTGCCGCGCCGAAATTCAAAGGAAACGGCCTCCATCCGGAGGCCGTTTCGCCTGTCTTCCCGCGCCCGGCGGGGCACGCAGATGGATCAGGCGGCGCGCACGCGATACCAGAAGGCGTAGGCCCAGCAGGCGGCGCAGAAGCCGGTCAGCGCATCGAGCGCAGCGAAGGCGAGGATGGCAACGGCGGGGATGTTGCCGATGCCGGAGCCGAGCAGCCAGCTGACGAACATCACCGTGCCGGCGATGCCGGCGATCTTGTCGGCGAAGAGCTTGGCACCGGCATTGACCGGCTGCGTCTTGCCGATCTTCTGCGTCAGCCAGGCGAACAGCCGGTATGAGGCGCAGCGGTGCGGCGAGACGAAACCGCGCCAGAGGCCACCGAAGGCGAGCAGCGCGGAAACCCACTGGTAGGGAGTGAACAGGTAGAGCGCGGCGATGGTGAAGCTCATCGTCGCCTGCAGGCGGTAGGCGTTGGCGCAGACCGGAGGAATGTCGAAGCGCAGCATGGCGGCCCCTCTAATATCAATGAACCCTAATATTAGCGTTGTCTAATGGTTAAATCAAGTGCGGCGAACTCACCTGCGGTGACTGTCGCATGAGTGCTCCCGTGGCCGATGGGTAGGATGAACGGCGCAAACGCCACCCGCAAAGGTTCGCAAAGGAAAACACGGAGGCCGGGGATGCCTTCGCACTTTCCTTGTGCTCTGGACGTTTGCCTCTTCGTTCGGGTTCACCGGATTGCCCGAGCAGCGCGCTTCAGGCGCGAACGATTTCGGTCAGCGAGGGATCGTCGTGGTGGTCGATGAGGATGCGCCGCACGCGATCCTGCCAGAGCGTGCCGAAGCGGGCCTGCTGTTCGGCGCTGGCCTGTCCTTGCAGGAGCAGCGGCAGCAGCTGGCCCATTTCTGGGTCGCCGGGAACCGGCGACAGGTCGAGCGAGACGGTGAGCGCGCCGCGCCCGTCGAGGCGCCGGAAGCGGATGCCCTGCACGCCCGGTGCCGCGAAGTGCAGCAGGTTGCGGCGCGCGTGGCGGCCACCCAAACCCTTGAAGCCACCGATGCCGGCGGCGCCGGTGACGAGTCCGACAATGCCGGCGATGACGCCGGCGACGCCACTCTCCTGCGCTTCGCCGAAATCGACGCGAATGCCGCCGCGTTCGGGCGCCGTGTCGCCGTAGAGGGCGCGCAGCGCGCGCGTGGTCAGCAGCCAGGCGCCGGCAACGGTCGGGCACGAGTGGCCGGCCAGGCGCACCGCGTCGGCGTAGCGGTATTCGATGAGGCCGCCATCGGCAGCGCCGAGCAGTTCGGCGAGCGGGTCGCGCACGACGATGCCGGGAACGGCGTCGAAGAAATCAGGAAAGCTCATTTCGGTTCTCCGGTGAATCACTCCCGCCCAAAGGCAGGCGCTTTCTCGCTACAAGGTGGCAGCGCCCGCATTTCAGTCTTTGTGCTCGATCAGCTCGATCTTGTAGCCATCGGGATCTTCGACGAAGGCAATGACCGTCGTCCCGTGCTTCATCGGCCCGGCCTCGCGCACCACCTTGCCACCGCGCAGGCGGATAGCGTCGCAGGCGGCAGCGGCGTCGGGTACGGCAATGGCGACGTGGCCGAAGGCGTTGCCCATTTCGTAGGCGGCGGTATCCCAATTGTGCGTCAGTTCGATGACGGCGCCGTCGGCCTCGTCGCCGTAGCCGACGAAAGCGAGCGTGAAGCTGCCCTCCGGATAATCGTGGCGGCGCAGCAGGCGCATGCCGAGAACTTCGGTGTAAAAGGCGAGCGAGCGGTCGAGGTCGCCGACGCGGAGCATGGTGTGCAGGATGCGCATGGGTTCTACCTGTTCTACCAGTGGGGAAGATGGGGGGCGCGGCTGCGCAGTTCGGCGCGCAGCGCGCGGTGGTCGGCACAGACGGTCTCCACCAGAGACCAGAAATGCGGGCCGTGGTTCATGTGGCGCAGGTGGGCGAGTTCATGGGCGACAACGTAGTCGACCACCGCTCCGGGGAAATGGATCAGCCGCCAGTTGAGGCGGATGCCGCTCCTGCGGCTGCAACTGCCCCAGCGCGTACGAGCCGAGGAGAGCGTCAACGGCGGTACGGCAACGCCGAGCAGCGGCGCGTAATGCGCGAGGCGGACGGCGAAGTGCTCGCGCGCCCGTTCGCGCAGCGCGCGCTCAAGCAACCCGCCGGCGTTCGTTCCGCTCTTCAGGCACAAGGTCAGCGTGCCCGTGCCCCAGACCGCGCGATTGGCGCCGACGACGAGGCGGATGGAAAGCTCGCCGCCGAGAAAGGGCAGGGACATGCCGTCGGCGATGCTGAGCGGCTCCGGCCGGCGGCGCGTGCGCCATTCGTCGAGTTTTTCGGCCACCCAACCGGCGTGCCGGCGGATCAGCGCCTCGATTTCAGCGAGCGGCGTGCGCCTCGGAGCGCCGACGCGCAAGCCGCGATGGTCGATGGACAAGCCGATGGTGCGCCGGCTGCCGCGCCGCAGCAGGTAGGGAACGATGCGGTCGCCAAGCGTGATCCGGCGCATCTCCTCGCCAGCGGCCGGCGTCGCGGCGACGGGGCCGGCGAGCGGCAGGTCAAGCTGCATCCGGGTAGCGGTGCGGCGAAAGGTGCCGCATCTCGCCCTCGATCCACGCTTCGGCGCGGGCGTTGATCTCGTCTTGCGACAGGCCAGCGGCGTCGATGGCCGGGCCGATGCTGACGACGATCCGGCCGGGCCGTTTGACGAAGCCCTTGCGCGGCCAGAATTCGCCGGCGTTGTGCGCCACCGGCACCACCTTCGCCCCGGCCTGCGCGGCAAGGTAGGCGCCGCCGGATTTGTAGCGCCGCGTCTCGCCGGGCGAAACGCGCGTGCCTTCGGGAAAGATGATGATCCAGAAGCCGCGCGCCAGCCGGTCGACACCTTGTTCGACGACCTGATTCAGGGCTTCGCGGCCGGCCGCACGGTCGATCGAGATCATTTGCAGGGCGGCCAGCCCCCAGCCGAAGAAGGGCATACGGAGCAGTTCCTTCTTGAGCACGAAGACGCAATAGGTGCGCTCGGGCACCAGATCCTGCAAGGCGAAAGTTTCCCAGGCCGACTGGTGCTTGGCGAGGATGACCGACGGCTCATCAGGCAGGTTCTCGCGGCCGCGCAACTCGTGCGTGATGCCGAGAATGCAGCGGAACAAGCACATCATTCCACGCCGGTAATACCAGATGGCGCGAAAGCGCACGAGCAGCGGCACCATGCCGGCGACCAGCAACACCGAGCCGAAGAGCATCGTCCACGGCACGGCCAGGGACATGAACAGCAGGGTACGGAGAAAGTTCATGCGCAGCGCCCGGCCTCAGGCGGAGGCGAGGAGGCTGTCGACCACCGCGGCGAGGTCGGCGAAGACCTGCGTGCCTTCGGGGAGCGCCGCTTCCTTGCGGGTTTTTTCGCCCTTGCCGGTAAGCACCAGCATCGGCCGGGCGCCGGTGACGGCGGCGGCCTGCAGGTCGCGCAGCGAATCGCCGACGGCCGGCACGCCGGAGAGATCGGTGTTGTAGCAGGCGGCGATGCGTTCGAGCATGCCCGGCTTCGGCTTGCGGCAATCGCAGCCGGCATCGGCCGCGTGCGGGCAGTAGAAGACGGCGTCGATGCGGCCACCGGCGGCGGCGACCGTCTTGTGCATCTTCTCGTGGATGGCGTTCAGCGTGTCCATCTCGAACAGCCCGCGACCGACGCCGGACTGGTTGGTCGCCACGACCACGCGATAGCCGGCCTGGTTAAGCCGCGCGATCGCCTCCGGGCTGCCGGGAATGGGCTTCCATTCGGCCGGCGACTTGATGTACTGGTCGGAGTCGAAATTGATGACGCCGTCGCGGTCGAGAATGACGAGTTTCATGATCTGTCCGGTGTCAGGCGGGAAGTGGGATGGAAGGCAGCGGGGCACGTAGCGTCCTGCGCCGCGCGCCGCCTTCTGGTTGCATCACGAATTCAGCTTCGAAATGTCCGCCACCGCGTTCAACTGATCGAACAGCGACTTGAGCAGCCCGAGCCGGTTGGCGCGGGTCAGCGGCTCGTCGGTGTTCACCATCACCTCGTCGAAGAAGCGGTCGACCTCGGCGCGCACACCGGAGAGCGCCAGCAGCGCGTCGGCGTAGTCGCCGTTGGCGACGTGCGACCTCACCAGCGGCGCGAGTTGCACGACGCGTTCGAACAGCGCCTTCTCGGCGGCCTCCTGCAGCAGCGCGACGTCGGGTTCCGGAATCGCGCCCTCGGCCTTCTTCAGGATGTTGCCGATGCGCTTGTTGGCGGCAGCGAGCGCCTGCGCGGCGTCGTGCGCGAGGAACTTCTGCACCGCGTCGAGCTTCGCCGGCACCAGATCGATGCGCGTCGGGCGCTGCGCCAGCACGGCCTCGACGACATCCTGGCCGTGGCCGGCGTCGCGCAGGTAGCCGCGCAGGCGGTCGAGCATGAAATTGAACAACTCATCCATGCTTTTGTCGGAAAACGGACTGCCCTGTGCTTGGACGGTAAAGCCCGAGGGAAAGCCCTGATAGCTTGACTCGATCAGTTCTGCAAGATCAAGCGGCAACGGCGACTCCATCAGGATGCGGAGCGCGCCGAGCGCGGCGCGGCGCAGGCCGAACGGGTCCTTGTCGCCGGTCGGCAGCTGGCCGATGCGGAAGAAGCCGACCAACGCGTCGAGCTTGTCGGCGAGCGCGGCGGCACAGGCGATGTTGCCGGCCGGCAGCGCGTCGCCGGCAAAGCGCGGCTGGTAGTGGGCCTGGACGGCGTCTGCCACGTCCTTGTCCTCACCGTCGTGCAGCGCGTAGTAGCGGCCCATGATGCCTTGCAGTTCGGGGAACTCGCCGACCATGTCGGTGACCAGATCGGCCTTGGCGAGACGGGCGGCACGGGCGGCGAGCGAGGCATTCGCCCCGAGCCTGACGGCGATCTTCTGCGCCAGCGCTTCCATGCGCTCGACCCGCTGCAGCACCGAGCCGAGCTTGTTGTGATAGACGACGCTGCCGAGCTTCTCCAGCCGCGAGGCGAGCGTCGCCTTGCGGTCCTGGTTGAAGAAGAAGCGGGCATCCGACAGACGCGGCCGGACGACGCGGGCGTTGCCGGTGACGATGTTGGCCGGGTCGGCGACGGCCATGTTGGAAACGATCAGGAAGCGGTTCTGCAGCTTGCCGGCGACGTCGAAGAGCGGGAAGTACTTCTGGTTCGCCTGCATCGTCAGGATCAGGCACTCCTGCGGCACTTCGAGGTATTCCGGTTCGAACTCGCTGACGTAGATCACCGGCCATTCGACCAGCGCCGTCACTTCGTCGAGCAGCGCGTCGAGCAGGCGGACCTGCGCGCCGAGCGCGTCGGCCTTCTGCTGCAGGGCCGTGGCGATCATCTCGCGGCGGCGCGCGAACGAGGCGACGACCTTGCCGGCCGTTTCGAGCTTCGTTTCGTATTCGTCGGCGGAAGCGAGGACGACCGCGCCATCGCCGAGGAAGCGATGCCCGCGCGTCGTGTTGCCGCTGGCGAGGCCGAGCGCCTCGCCGGCCACGACGTGTTCGCCATGCAGCATGACGAGGCCGTGCACCGGCCGCACGAACTGCACATCGGAGTCGCCCCAGCGCATCAGCTTCGGGATCGGCAGCTTCTTCAGCGCCTCGCCGACGATGCCGCCGAGCACGGCTTCCAGCGTCACGCCCTTGACCGTCGCCTCGTAGAAGAAGGTCTCGGACTTGCCGTCCATGCGCTTCTCGAATTTCGCGATCTCGGCGGCCGGGATGCCCTTGGCTTCCAGTTTTTTCAGCAGCGCCGGCGACGGGTTGCCGGCGGCGTCGAGCGCCACCGACACCGGCATGATCTTCTCGTGCACCTTGGCGTCCGGCGCCTCCGCCAGCACGTGCGGGATCTGCACGGCCAGCCGGCGCGGCGTGGCGAACCACTGGTATTCACCACCGGCCTGCACCAGGTTGCGGTCGGCGAGGCCGGCGTGAATGCCGGCGGCAAAGACTTCACCGAGTTTCGCCAGCGCCTTCGGCGGCAGTTCCTCGGTACGGAGTTCGACGAGCAGGGTCTTGTTCATGATTCCTCTCACCCTTGCTTGCACATGGGGAAGCCGAGGGCTTCACGCGAGTTGTAGTAGGACTG
>JAVFAT010000013.1:13428-17193 GCA_034002385.1 Azospira sp.
AGCACCACCTGGTACTGGTAGTAGTGCTGCAGGCGGTTCGGGTTCTCGCCGTAGCGGCCGTCCTTCGGCCGGCGCGAGGGCTGCACGTAGGCGGCGTTCCACGGCTCGGGGCCGATCGCGCGCAGGAAGGTGGCGGTGTGGAAGGTGCCGGCACCGACTTCGATGTCGTAGGGTTGCAGCAGGGCGCAGCCCTGCTTGTCCCAGAACTGCTGCAGACGCAGGATGACTTCCTGGAAGGTAGGCATATCGAGAGCGACTTTCCCCGGGGACAACCCCGAAACGCAAAAGGGCCGATTTTACTTGGTTTTACGGGCAGCCGGCAGTGGCGAAAAGCGCCACGGCAGGTGCGCACACACGAGCAGCGCGACGCAGAGCAGCAGCACGGCGACATTGCCCCAGCGCGCATAGGGCGTCAGGCCGGCATGGCCGGACACCTCGGCAACCAGCGCCGCGCGCGTGAAGGGCGGCAGCGTCGCCTGCACGCGGCCGTCGGCGCCGACGACGGCGGTCATGCCGGTATTGGTCGCACGCAGCATCGGCCGGCCGGTTTCCAGCGCGCGCAGCTGGGCGATCTGCAGGTGCTGCGGCTGCGCCAGCGAATCGCCGAACCAGGCGGTGTTGGAGAGGTTCAGGAGCAGCGTCGCCTCGGGCAGCGCGGCGATGATCTCCTCGCCGAAGACGTCCTCGTAGCAGATGTTCACCGCCACCTTCTGCCCGCCTATGACCAGCGGCGGCTGTCCGGCCGGCCCCGGCGTGAAGTTGGACATGGGGATGTGCATCATGTCGAGAAACCACCGGAAGCCCGGCGGCACGAATTCGCCGAAGGGCACCAGGTGCGATTTGCTGTAGATCTGCGACGGTGAAACGCCGATGCTGACGGCAGCGTTGGCATAAACCACGCCGTCGCCGACAGGCACGCCGAAGAGCAGGTCGCCGCCCTGCGCCTCGGCGTGCGCCAGCAGGCGTTCGAGGTAGGCGGACGGCAACTCGCCGAGAAAGGCGGGGATCGCCGTTTCCGGCAGCACCGTCAGCGTTGCCGGATGCGCGCGCATCAGTTCATCGTAGATGGCGAGCGACTCGGTCAGCTTCTCCGGCCGCCATTTCATTTCCTGCGGCACGTTGCCCTGCAGCAGCGCCACCTTCACCGGCGGCCCCTCGGGCACCGTCCAGCGCACCTCGCCAAGCAGCCAGGCGGCACCGATCAGCGCCAGCGCCGGCAGAAGCGGCAGCGCGGCGCGCAAGGAAAGGGCAGCAAGTCCCCGGCGCAGCGCCTCGGCCAGACAGGCGCCGACGAATGCGGCGGCGAGCGACAGGCCGAAGACGCCGAACAGCGGCGCCAAGCCGGCAAGCGGACTCGGCGGCGCCTGCGAGTAGCCGAGCGAAAGCCAGGGAAAGCCGGTGAACAGCCAGCCGCGCAGCCATTCGCCGAGCGTCCACAGGGCGGTGAAGAAAACCGCCTCGGCAACGAAGCCCGGCCGCCGCCAGCGGACGAAGAGGGCACCGACCAGCGCCGGAAAGAGGGCGAGGGCGGCACAGAAGAGGGCCGTAGACAGCGCGGCCATCGCCGGCGGCAGACCGCCGAACACCGAGAGGCTGACATAAACCCAGGAGGTGCCGGCACCGAACCAGCCGCAGCCGAAGGCAAAGCCGACAAGGGCACCGCGCCGCGTCGTCGGCGCCCGGCGCAGCAGCGTGAACAGGCCGGCCATCGCCAGCCAGCCGACGACGAACCAGCCGAAGGGCGCGAAGGCGAGAACGGCGGCGGCGCCGGAGAGCGCGGCGGCAAGCGCGGGAACGAAGGCGGGCAGGCTCACGCCGCGGAGGTGTCGGCGGGCGTGTCGCCGGGGGCGCCGGCAGGCACTTGGTCGGCCGGCGACAGCGGTTCGACGAGCAGGGAATGAAGGCGCCGCCGGTCGGCGCGCAGCACGCGCACGGAAAAGCCGTCGATTTCGAGCACTTCGTGACGCCGGGGCATGTAACCGAGCCGGCTGAGGATCAGGCCGCCGACGGTATCGACGCCGTCGCCGGCCAGCGCGCAGCCGAAGAAACGGTTGAAATCGGCCAGCTCGGTGCGCGCCCTGACGCGATAGCGGCCGGACTGATCCTGGCGGATGTTGTCGCCGGTCTCGTCGGAATCGTATTCGTCCTCGATGTCGCCGACGAGCTGTTCGAGCACGTCCTCGATGGTGACGAGGCCGGAGACGCCACCGTACTCGTCGACGACGATGGCCATGTGGTTGCGCGAGACGCGGAATTCGCGCAGCAGCGCATCGATGCGCTTCGATTCGGGAACGAAGGCCGCCGGCCGCAGCGAGGCGCGCAGATCGAAGCGGGCGCCGTTGCAGAGGCGCAGCAGATCCTTGGCGAGCAGGATGCCAACCACGTTGTCGCGGTCACCGTCGAGCACGGGGAAGCGCGAGTGCGCGGCGGCGATGACGGTAGCGAGCACTTCCTCGCGCGTCGCATCGATGGCAATGGTGCCCATCTGCGCGCGCGGCACCATCACCTCACGCACCGCTGTATCGGAAGCCGCCAGCGCGCCTTCGGCAATCGACAGCGCATCGGCATCGAGCAGCCCGCGCGCGCAGGCGGCGCGCAGGAGGCGCAGCAACTGCCCGCGATCTTCCGGCTCACCGCGCAGGAAGGAGAAGAAACGTCCGAGAAAACCCGGTTTCCGGTTTTTCCCGGAACGCTTGCCGGAATCGCTATTTGCGCGCTTGCCCACGATGCCTGCCTGCGTTCAGTACGGGTCGGGATAACCCAGGCCGGCGAGGATTTCGCGCTCGCGCGCTTCCATCGCGCGCGCCTCGACCTCGCCCGTTTCGTGGTCGTGGCCCTGCAGGTGCAGCAGGCCGTGCACCACCAGGTGCGCGTGGTGCGCCTCGATCGTCTTGCCCTGCTCCGCCGCCTCGCGGGCAACGACGGGCACGCAGATGACGAGATCGCCGACGGTCGGCGGCCCCGGTTCGTAGACGAAGGAGAGCACGTTGGTGGCGTAGTCCTTGCCGCGATAGTCGCGGTTCAGCGCCTGTCCTTCGTCGGCATCGACGTAGCGGATCGTCACCTGGCCGCCGCCTTCGAGCGCGGCGCGCGCCCAGACACGCAGCTGCGCGCGCGGCGGCAGGCCGACGGCGCCGCAGGCGTACTGCACCGAGAGGTCAAGGCGCTTCGACGACTTCGCCGCTTTCATCGCCTTCATTTCGCGCCCGCCTCCTGCGCTGCCGTGTGCGCTTCGTAGGCGGCGACGATGCGTGCCACCAGCGGATGACGGACGACGTCCTCGGCGGTGAATTCGGTGACGGCAATGCCGCGCACATCGCCGAGGATGCGGCGCGCCTCGATCAGGCCGCTCTTGTGACCCTTCGGCAAATCGACCTGGGTCACGTCGCCGGTGATCACCGCCTTGGCGCCGATGCCGATGCGCGTGAGGAACATCTTCATCTGCTCCGGCGTCGTGTTCTGCGCCTCGTCGAGGATGATGAAGGCGTGGTTCAGCGTGCGCCCGCGCATGTAGGCCAGCGGCGCGATCTCGATCGCCTGCTTCTCCAGCATCTTCATCACGCGGTCGAAGCCCATCAGGTCGTAGAGGGCGTCGTAGAGCGGGCGCAGGTAGGGATCGACCTTCTGCGACAGGTCACCCGGCAGGAAGCCAAGGCGCTCGCCGGCCTCGACCGCCGGCCGCGTCAGCACGATGCGCGAAACCAGTTCGCGCTCGAAGGCATCGACCGCACAGGCCACCGCCAGATAGGTCTTGCCGGTGCCGGC
>JAVFAT010000014.1:0-16541 GCA_034002385.1 Azospira sp.
TCCGGTGGCGAGCTGTCGCGCATCAGCCTGGCGATCCAGGTGGTGACCAGCCGTGCGGCCTCGGTGCCGACGCTGATCTTCGACGAGGTCGACGTCGGCATCGGCGGCGGGGTTGCCGAGGTTGTCGGCCGCCTGCTCGCCGATCTCGGCCGCGAGCGTCAGGTGCTGTGCGTCACGCATCTGCCGCAGGTGGCGGCGCGTGCGGCCTGGCAGTGGCAGGTGGCGAAGGAGATGGAGATGGATAGGGCGGGGAAGGGTGGCGCCGTCAGCCGTGTCACGCTGCTGGATGCCGGAGGGCGAATCGAGGAGATCGCACGCATGTTGGGCGGCGTCGAGATCACGGCGATCACCCGTCAGCACGCCCGTGAAATGCTCGAAGCCGGCTGAGGGGCCGGCTTCGTTTCTGCTTCGCTCCGAGGGATTTCCCCGAATCTTTCGGGATTTTGAGTCGGCGCGATTCGCCTCAGTCGGCCTCGATCTGCCTCAATACGCTTCGCGACCAGGCTTCAGTTCGAAACCTTGTTGCCCTTGCCGCGATGCGGGCATTCCGGCTTGAGGCATTCGGCGTAGAGGTACAGCGCGTGTTCCTGGATCGCGAAACCGCGCTCCTTGGCGATCTTCGTCTGCCGCCGCTCGATTTCCGGATCGTAGAATTCCTCGACCCGGCCGCAGTTCACGCAGACGAGATGGTCGTGGTGATGGCCGGCATTCAGCTCGAACACCGCCTTGCCCGATTCGAAGTGGTGCCGTTCAAGCAGCCCGGCCTGCTCGAACTGCGTGAGCACGCGATAAACCGTGGCCAGGCCGATGTCCATGCCTTCGCCGATGAGCAGGCGGTAGACGTCTTCGGCAGTGAGGTGGCGGACGTCGGTCTTCTCGAACAATTCGAGGATTTTCAGCCGGGGGAGGGTGGCCTTCAGACCGATGTTCTTGAGGCTTTCTGGATTGCTCATCGCGTGGATTCGGCTTGGCGGAGCCGGAGATGGTTTTCGGTTATGATATACCGCTTGCCGGGCATTTGCGACATGGCGGCGGCTCCTGCCGCTGCCGGCATCGCCCCCCGGTCTGTTCATTCGGCGCCCTTACGCATGATTCCTTTTTCCAGATTTTTCGTCGCCGTTCTGGCCTTCTCCCTGCTCGGCGCCTGTTCGGCGGTGCCGAGCATCGTCACCGAATACCGTATCGACATCCAGCAGGGCAACGTGCTGACGCAGGACATGGTGTCGCAGCTGCGACCCGGCCTGACGCGTGACCAGGTGCGATTCGTGCTCGGCACGCCGCTTCTCGTCGACATCTTCCACGCCGATCGCTGGGATTACGTCTATCGTTTGCAGAACGGGCGAACCGGCGATGTCGAGCTGCGCCGCTTCACCGTCCTCTTCGATGGCGAGGGCAAGCTGCATCGCGTGCTCGGCGATGTCGCCGCTGCCGGTGCGGGCGAGGCGAATGCGGAGCCGGACGTGAAGTCGCGCGTGCTCGATCTCGGCGCCATCGACGGCAACACGCCGATGCCGCCGCTGGAAGAAAGAGGATTTTTTGGCCGGATGCTGGAAAAAGTGGGTCTTTGAGGTGATCGTCTGAAATGAGCGGAATGCGTATTGCGGTAGTGGGCGCCCACGGGCGCATGGGGCGGATGCTGATCGAGGCGACGCTGAAGGATGAACGGGCGACGCTGGCCGCCGCTTTCGACCGGCCCGGCAGTCCGGCGGTCGGCAGGACTGCCGGCGAACTGGTTGGCTTGTCCTGCGACGTCGTCGTCAGCGACGATTTCGCTGCCGGCATTGGCGCGGCCGACTGCCTGATCGATTTCACCCGGCCCGAGGGCACGCTCGAACATCTGCGCATCTGCCGAGAGCAGGGCGTGGCCATGGTCATCGGCACGACCGGTTTCGAGACCGACGGCAAGGCGGCAATCGCCGCCGCGGCGAAGGACATCCCGATCGTCTTCGCGCCGAACATGGCGGTCGGCGTGAACCTCGTCTTCAAGCTGCTCGACACGGCGGCGCGGATTCTTTCCCAGGGCTACGACGTCGAGATCGTCGAGGCGCACCACCGGCACAAGGTCGACGCGCCGTCCGGCACCGCGCTGCGCATGGGCGAGGTCGTTGCCGCGGCGCTCGGCCGCAATCTCGGTGAGTGCGCCGTTTATGGCCGCGAAGGCGTCACCGGCGAGCGCGATGCGTCGACCATCGGCTTTGCGACGGTGCGCGGCGGCGACATCGTCGGTGACCACAACGTGATGTTCTGCGGCCTCGGTGAGCGCGTCGAGATCGCTCACCGCGCCGGCAGCCGGATGCCCTACGCGCTCGGCAGCCTGCGCGCGGCGCATTTCCTCGCCGGCAAGCGGAACGGACTTTACGACATGCAGGACGTCCTCGGTCTGCGCTGACGGGCGCTCTTTCCGGATTTGCTCCGGTACCGGGGCTTCCTGTACAATCGCACGGTTAAATACCGAACGAGCGGAAGGGCTGCGAATCCTTCCGCTTTTGCGCATCTAAAGCGCTGGATTGTGTTGAATTCGCAGCAAATTCCATTGCGGATTTCTTCCGGTTCCCCGCTGCCACATCACAGGAGTCCTTTCGTGTCGCTATCCGCGCTGCTGCCGCCGTTTCCACCCGCCCTGCTCGCGCTAGCCGATGGTTCCGTCTTTCATGGCTTCGCCATCGGCGCCGAGGGCAGCACCAGCGGCGAGGTGGTGTTCAACACCGCCATGACCGGCTATCAGGAGATCCTCACCGATCCCTCGTACTGCCGTCAGATCGTCACGCTGACCTATCCGCACATCGGCAATACCGGCTGCAACGCCGAGGACTGGGAGTCGCGCGCCAACTTCGCCGCAGGCCTCGTCATCCGCGACCTGCCGGTGCGCGCCTCGAACTGGCGTATGCAGGAAACCCTGCCCGAGTACCTGAAGAAACATGGTGTCGTCGCCATCGCCGGCGTCGATACCCGTGCGCTGACGCGCGTTCTGCGCGAATCCGGAGCGCAACCCGGCTGCATCGTTGCCGGTGCGGCGGCGGTCGACGAGGCAAAAGCGCTCGCCGAGGCGCGTGCCTTTCCGGGTCTGGCCGGCATGGATCTGGCCAAGGTCGTGTCCACCGAGGCGCCCTATGAATGGAGCGAGGGCGAGTGGTCGCTGACCGGCTTCCGGCCAGCGCCAGAGGCAAAATTTCACGTCGTTGCCTACGATTTCGGCATCAAGCGCAACATCCTGCGGATGCTCGTGCAGCGCGGCTGCCGTGTCACCGTCGTGCCGGCGCAGACGCCGGCGGCCGACGTGCTGGCGATGCGGCCGGACGGCATCTTCCTCTCGAATGGCCCCGGCGATCCCGAACCGTGCGATTACGCCGTTGCCGCCATCCGTGAATTCCTTGAGCGCGGCATCCCGATCTACGGCATCTGCCTCGGCCACCAGCTGCTGGCGCTCGCTTCCGGCGCGAAGACGATGAAGATGAAGTTCGGTCACCACGGCGCCAACCACCCGGTCAAGGATCTGGATACGCAGCAGGTGCTCATCACCAGTCAGAATCACGGCTTCGCCGTCGATCCCGACACGCTGCCGGACAACCTGCGGCCAACGCATGTGTCGCTGTTCGACGGTTCCCTGCAAGGCGTCGCCCGCACCGATGTGCCGGCCTTTTCCTTCCAGGGACACCCGGAAGCGAATCCCGGGCCGCACGAGGTCGCGTATCTGTTCGACCGCTTCCTCGATTCGATGGTGCGGGGCGTTGCCGCCCTCTGAGGGCCGGCGGGAAAAGGCAGGCGCAAAGGCCGGGGTGACCGGTCGGCGTCAGGGCGGTTCCGGGGCGCAGCACCCCAGGCAGTAAATGGCAAAAACGATTTTTATGGAGACGTGAAGCGGGCGGAAACGGCGGTACCGGTCGGGCGGCAGGCGCCCCTCCTTCTTCCTCCTCCCCCTTCCCGACAGAAGAAATGCCCAAGCGTACAGACATCCAGAGCATCCTCATCATCGGCGCTGGCCCGATCATCATCGGCCAGGCCTGTGAATTCGACTATTCCGGCGCACAGGCGTGCAAGGCGCTGAAGGAAGAGGGCTACCGGGTCATCCTGGTGAACTCGAATCCGGCGACGATCATGACCGACCCGGAGATGGCCGACGTCACCTACATCGAGCCGATCACCTGGAAGGTCGTCGAGAAGATCATCGAGAAGGAACGCGAGAACTGCCCCGGAGGCATGGCGCTATTGCCGACCATGGGCGGTCAGACCGCGCTCAACTGCGCGCTTGATCTGGCCAGGCATGGCGTGCTCGAAAAATATGGCGTCGAGATGATCGGCGCCTCGCGCGAGGCCATCGACAAGGCCGAGGACCGCGAGAAGTTCAAGCAGGCGATGACCAGGATCGGCCTCGGCTCGGCGCGCTCCGCCGTTGCCCACTCGATGGAGGAGGCGCAGCAGGTGCAGGCGATGATCGGTTTCCCGGCGATCATCCGGCCGTCGTTCACGATGGGCGGTTCGGGCGGCGGCATCGCCTACAACCAGGAAGAATTCGTCGAGATCTGCAAGCGCGGTCTCGAAGCTTCGCCGACCAACGAGTTGCTGATCGAGGAGAGCCTGCTCGGCTGGAAGGAATTCGAGATGGAGGTCGTGCGCGATCGCGCCGACAACTGCATCATCGTCTGCTCGATCGAGAACCTCGACCCGATGGGCGTGCATACCGGCGATTCGATCACCGTTGCGCCGGCGCAGACGCTGACCGACCGCGAGTACCAGATCATGCGCAACGCCTCGATTGCCGTGCTGCGCGAGATCGGCGTCGATACCGGCGGTTCGAACGTGCAGTTCGCCATCAGTCCCGAGGACGGCCGGATGATCGTCATCGAGATGAATCCGCGTGTCTCGCGTTCTTCGGCGCTGGCCTCGAAGGCCACCGGTTTCCCGATCGCCAAGGTGGCGGCCAAGCTTGCCGTTGGCTACACGCTTGACGAACTGGCCAACGAGATCACCGGCGGCAAGACGCCGGCCTCGTTCGAGCCGTCGATCGACTATGTCGTCACCAAGGTGCCGCGCTTTGCCTTTGAGAAATTCCCGACCGCCGACTCGCGCCTGACGACGCAGATGAAATCGGTCGGCGAAGTCATGGCCATCGGCCGCACCCTGCAGGAATCGCTGCACAAGGCGCTGCGCGGCCTGGAAGTTGGCGTCGACGGCTTCGACGAAATCAGCACCGACCGCGAGGAAATCGAGACGCAGCTTGCCGAGGCCGGCCCCGAGCGCCTGTGGTACGTTGCCGACGCCTTCCGCGCCGGCCTCTCGCTCGACGACATCCACCGCCTGACGGCGATCGATCCGTGGTTCCTGGCGCAGATCGAGGATCTCCACCGCAAGGCCGAGGCGATCCGCGGCAAGGCGCTGCAGTCGCTCGACAAGGGCGACCTGTGGGCCTTGAAGCGCGCCGGCTTCTCCGACAAGCGCCTGGCCAGATTGCTGAACACGACGCAGACCGCGGTGCGCGAGCATCGCCAGGCGCTCGGCGTGCGCCCGGCCTACAAGCGCGTCGACACCTGCGCCGCGGAGTTCGCCACCAACACCGCCTACATGTATTCGACCTACGAGGAAGTCTGCGAGGCGAACCCGAGCGACAGGAAGAAGATCATGGTTCTCGGCGGCGGCCCGAACCGCATCGGTCAGGGTATCGAATTCGATTACTGCTGCGTCCACGCCGCGCTCGCCATGCGCGAGGACGGCTACGAGACGATCATGGTCAACTGCAACCCGGAGACCGTGTCCACCGACTACGACACCTCCGACCGCCTGTACTTCGAGCCGCTGACGCTCGAAGACGTGCTGGAGATCGTGCATGTCGAAAAGCCGGTCGGCGTCATCGTCCAGTACGGTGGTCAGACGCCGCTGAAGCTGGCGCGCGATCTCGAAGCCAACGGTGTGCCGATCATCGGCACCAGCCCGGACATGATCGACGCCGCCGAAGACCGCGAGCGCTTCCAGAAACTGCTGCACGATCTCGGCCTGAAGCAGCCGCCGAACCGCACCGCGCGCGCCGAGGATGAGGCGCTGCGCCTGGCCGAGGAAATCGGCTATCCGCTGGTTGTCCGCCCGTCCTACGTGCTCGGCGGTCGCGCCATGGAAATCGTCCACGAGCCGCGCGACCTCGAACGCTACATGCGCGAGGCGGTGAAAGTCTCGAACGATTCCCCGGTGCTGCTCGACCGCTTCCTCAACGACGCCGTCGAAGTCGACGTCGATGCGCTGTCCGATGGCGACGAAGTCATCATCGGCGGCGTCATGGAACACATCGAACAGGCCGGCGTGCACTCCGGCGACTCGGCCTGCTCGCTGCCACCGTATTCTCTGGGCAAGGGCGTGCAGGACGAACTGCGCCGCCAGACCAAGCTGATGGCCAAGGCGCTGAACGTCTGCGGCCTGATGAACGTGCAGTTCGCGATCAAGGACGACGAGGTCTACGTCCTCGAAGTGAACCCGCGCGCCTCGCGCACCGTGCCCTTCGTCTCCAAGGCCACCGGTCTGCAGCTGGCCAAGATCGCCGCACGTTGCATGGCCGGCCAGAGCCTCGCCAGCCAGGGCGTGACGAAGGAAGTGATCCCGCCGTATTTCTCGGTCAAGGAAGCCGTCTTCCCGTTCAACAAGTTCCCGGGCGTCGATACCATCCTCGGCCCGGAGATGAAGTCGACCGGCGAGGTCATGGGCGTTGGCGTGACCTTCGAGGAAGCCTTCGTCAAGAGCCAGATGGCCGCCAGCGTCAAGCTGCCGACCGCCGGCAAGGCTTTCCTCAGCGTCAAGGAGTCGGACAAGGCGAAGGCTGTCGAGGTCGCCCGCAATCTTGCCGCCAGCGGTTTCTCGGTCGTCGCCACGCGCGGCACGGCAGCGGCGATCGAGGCTGCCGGCGTGCCGGTGACGGCGGTGAACAAGGTCACCGAAGGCCGCCCGCACATCGTCGACATGATCAAGAACAACGAGATCGCGCTGATCGTAAACACGGTCGAGGAGAAGCGTCAGGCGATTGCCGATTCGCGCTCGATCCGCACCTCCGGCCTGCAGGCGCGGGTGACGTCGTTTACGACGATCTGGGGTGCCGAGGCTGCGGCCGAGGGCATCAGGAACTGCGGCGAACTCGTCGTCTATCCGATCCAGGCGCTGCACGCGCAACTGGGCTGAACCAAGGTTTCCCTGCCGCCGGAACGCCCGCTGCCGGGCGCCGGCGGTTTTGCTTTGATAGCGAGGGCAAAATGAGCAAGATACCGCTGACCCTGTACGGCGCAGAAAGACTGCGCGAAGAGTTGCACCGGCTGAAGACCGTCGAGCGGCCGAATGTGGTTGCCGCCATCGCCGAGGCGCGTTCGCACGGCGATCTGTCGGAAAACGCGGAATACGATGCCGCCAAGGAACGGCAGGGCTTCATCGAGGGGCGCATCCAGGAAGTCGAGGGAAAGCTCTCACATGCGCAGATCATCGATCCGGCCTCGCTCGATGCCGATGGCCGGGTCGTTTTCGGCGCCACCGTCGACATCGAGGACCAGGATTCCGGGGATACGGTGACTTACCAGATCGTCGGCGAGGACGAAGCCGACATCAAGGTCGGCAAGCTCTCCTATGCCTCGCCGATGGCGCGTGCGCTGATCGGCAAGTTCGCCGGCGATATCGCCCAGGTGCAGGCGCCGGGCGGCCTGCGCGAGTTCGAGATTCTCGACGTCCGCTACGAGTGAGACTACGGTGCCGCGCCATGTCGCGGCGCCGCGGGCCGGCGGCCTCAGGCCTTCCGGCTGCTGCCCTGGAAGCTGCGCTTGGTGCGGCGCGGCGCCGCCGGTTTGCCGGCGCCGGCCTTCCTGGCGGCGAGCGCGGGCGAGGGGCGGTAGATGACCAGCAGCTTGCCGATGTGTTGAACCGGTGCCGCGCCGAGCTTTTCGCAGATTTCGGCGAGCCAGGCTTCACGTGCGTCGCGGTCGTCGCCATAGACGCGAACCTTGATCAGCTCGTGACTGTTCAGCGAGACGTCGATTTCCTTCAGCACGGCTTCGGACAGCCCGTTCTGGCTGATCGAGACGACAGGGTTGATCGCATGGGCGCGGGCGCGCAGGGCGCGGCGCTCGTCGGCAGTAAGTTGCAGCATTCGGATACCTTCGGGAAACCGCGAATTCTATCATTGCGCAGGTAGCATGGATGGCCCGTACCAAGACCAGCAAGGCGTGGCTGCGCGAGCATGTCACCGATCCCTACGTCCAGCGCGCGAAGGCGGAAGGCTGGCGCTCGCGCGCGGCCTTCAAGTTGATGGAGATCGACGATCGGGACCGGCTGATCCGCCCCGGTGAGGCGGTCGTCGACCTCGGTGCGGCGCCGGGCGGCTGGTCGCAGGTGGCGGCAGAGCGCCTGAAGGGGCGTGGGCGGGTGATCGCGCTCGACCTGCTCGACATGGCGCCGATTGGCGGTGTCGATTTCTTCCAGGGCGATTTCCGCGAGGAAGCCATCCTCCGGCAACTCGAAGAGCGCCTTGCCGATGAACGCGTCGGGCTGGTGCTTTCGGACATGGCGCCGAACATTTCCGGGATTCCGGTCTCCGACCAGGCGCGCATGATGCACCTGGCCGAACTCGGCCTCGAATTCGCGCGCGACTGGCTGAAACCCGAAGGTGCCTTTCTGGTCAAAGTCTTTCAGGGACGCGGCCACGATGAATTCGTGGCACGGATGCGCGAGGTCTTCCGCACGGTCGCCGTGCGCAAGCCGGATGCCTCCCGCGACCGCAGCGCCGAGGTGTACCTGCTCGGGCGCGGGCTGCGGTAATCGGTTAGAATTTCCCGTTCAATCCCCACCGGGGCAGCGAGGTAAGCGCAGTGAATAACATGTTCAAGAATCTGGCGGTCTGGATGGTCATCGGCCTCGTGCTGATGACCGTCTTCAACCAGTTCAACTCCCGCCAGATGCCGCAGAGCACGATGGAATACTCCCAGTTCATCCAGGAGGTCGAACAGGGGCGGATCAGCAAGGTGACGATGGAAGGGCGCACGCTGAAGGCGATCACCGTCGACGGCAAGCGCATTACCTCTTACGCGCCGCCCGACCTGTGGCTGGTTTCCGATCTGCTCAAGTATGGCGTCAAGATTGAGGCGCGGCCCGACGAGGAGCCATCGATGCTGATGAGCATCTTCGTCAGCTGGTTCCCGATGCTGCTCCTGATCGGCGTCTGGGTCTTCTTCATGCGCCAGATGCAGGGCGGCGGGCGCGGTGGCGCCTTCTCGTTCGGCAAGAGCAAGGCGCGGATGCTCGACGAATCGAACAACAGCATCACCTTCGCCGACGTTGCCGGTTGCGACGAGGCGAAGGAGGAAGTTTCCGAACTGGTCGACTTCCTGCGCGATCCGTCCAAGTTCCAGAAGCTCGGCGGCCGCATTCCGAAGGGCGTGCTGCTCGTTGGCCCGCCGGGCACCGGCAAGACGTTGCTGGCCAAGGCCATCGCCGGCGAAGCGAAGGTGCCGTTCTTCTCGATCTCCGGCTCCGATTTCGTCGAGATGTTCGTCGGCGTCGGCGCCGCGCGCGTCCGCGACATGTTCGAGAACGCCAAGAAGCATGCGCCGTGCATCATCTTCATCGACGAACTCGACGCGGTCGGCCGCCAGCGCGGTGCGGGTCTCGGCGGCGGCAACGACGAGCGCGAGCAGACGCTGAACCAGATGCTGGTCGAGATGGACGGTTTCGAAGGTCAGACCGGCATCATCGTCATCGCCGCCACCAACCGTCCGGACGTGCTCGACCCGGCGCTGATGCGCCCGGGCCGCTTCGACCGCCAGGTTGTCGTGCCGCTGCCGGATATCCGCGGCCGCGAGCAGATCCTCGCCGTGCACATGCGCAAGGTGCCGCTCGCCGGCGACGTCAAGGCCGACATCATCGCCCGCGGCACGCCCGGCTTCTCCGGCGCCGACCTCGCCAATCTGGTGAACGAGGCCGCGCTGTTCGCTGCGCGCGCCAGCAAGCGCCTGGTCGACATGGAGGACTTCGAGAAGGCCAAGGACAAGATCATGATGGGCGCCGAGCGCCGCAGCATGGTCATGAGCGAGGAAGAGAAGCGCAACACCGCCTACCACGAGTCCGGACACGCCGTCGTCGCCAAGCTGCTGCCGAAATCCGATCCGGTGCACAAGGTGACCATCATCCCGCGCGGCCGCGCCCTCGGCGTCACCATGCAGCTGCCGGAGCAGGACCGTTACGCCTACGACCGCGAATACCTGATGAACCGCATCGCCGTGCTCTTCGGTGGCCGTATCGCGGAAGAGCTGTTCATGAACCAGATGACCACCGGTGCCTCGAACGACTTCGAGCGGGCGACGCAGATGGCGCGCGACATGGTCACGCGCTACGGCATGTCCGATGCGCTGGGGCCGATGGTCTACGGCGAGAACGAGGGCGAGGTCTTCCTCGGGCGCTCGATCACGACGCACAAGAACGTTTCGGAGGCGACGATGCAGAAGGTCGACGCCGAAATCCGCCGCATCGTCGACGAGCAGTACGGCCTCGCCCGTCGCCTGCTCGACGAGAACCGCGACAAGGTGGAAGCGATGACCAAGGCCCTGCTCGAATGGGAAACCATCGACGCCGAGCAGATCAACGACATCATGGAGGGGAAGGAGCCGCGGCCGCCGAAGCAGCCGCCCGCCCAGAAACCTTCGTCCGACGCAGGCGGCGGCACGCCCGATGCCGCGCCTTCGGCGCCGGCGCCGGCCTGATCCCGCCATTTCCCGAGGAACGGGAGAGCACCGCTCTCCCGTTTTCGTTTTCATGAAGCTGCACTGCGGAAAATTCACCCTCAACCTTGCCCGTCCTCTGGTGATGGGCATCGTCAACCTGACGCCCGACTCCTTCTCCGGCGATGGCCTGGGCGATGCCACCGCGCAAGCGGTGGCGCGCGCGCGCGAGCAGATTGCCGCTGGCGCCGACCTCGTCGACCTCGGCGCCGAATCCTCGCGTCCGGGGGCGATCCCGACACCGCTCGACGACGAGCTGCGCCGCCTGCTACCGGTGCTGGAAGCGCTCGCCGATTGCAGCGTGCCAGTCTCGGTCGATACCTACAAGCCGGAAGTGATGCGCGCCGCGCTGGCCGCCGGCGCGTCAATGATCAACGACATCCACGCGCTGCGGATGCCCGGCGCCATCGAGGCCGTCGCCGGCTCGGACTGCGGCATCTGCCTGATGCACATGCAGGGCGAGCCGCTGACCATGCAGCAGGCGCCGGCGTACGACGATCTCTTCGGCGAGTTGCGGCAGTTCCTTGCCGAACGCGTCGCCGCACTGGAGACCGCCGGCGTTGCACGCTCGCGCATCGTTCTCGATCCGGGCTTCGGCTTCGGCAAGTCGCTGGCGCACAACCTCGACCTGCTGCGCCATCTGCCGGCCGCGATGCCACCGGGTCTGCCGGTGCTTGCCGGGCTGTCGCGCAAGTCGATGCTCGGCCGGATCACTGGCCGGCCGGTCGGCGAGCGGCTGCCGGCGAGCATTGCCGCGGCGCTTCTGGCGCTCGAAGGCGGCGCGCGCATCCTGCGCGTGCATGATGTGGCGGCGACGCGCGATGCTCTGGCCGTCTGGATGGCGGCGCGCCTGCCGGGAAGTTTCCTGGTCGAGGATGCGGGCGACGCGAGGGCCGGCGGCTAGTAGCTAGGGCGCGGGGTTTCACCGGATCCGGTTCGCGCGCATTCCGGCGCAGGGCAATACAAGAAAGAAGAGGAAGAGCGATGGGCAGAAAATATTTCGGCACCGACGGCGTGCGCGGCAAGGTCGGCGAACTGCCGATCACGCCGGACTGGGTGATGCGCCTCGGTCATGCGGCCGGCCGCGTGCTCATGGCGCGCGAGCGCCTGCCCGGCGGCGAGCGGCCGGCGGTGCTGATCGGCAAGGACACGCGCATTTCGGGCTACATGCTGGAAGCGGCGCTGGAGGCCGGCTTCTCGGCGGCCGGTGTCGACGTCTGCCTGACCGGGCCGCTGCCGACGCCGGCCATCGCCTACCTGACGCGCGCGCTGCGCCTGCAGGCAGGTATCGTCATTTCCGCCTCGCACAACCCGTATCACGACAACGGCATCAAGTTCTTCTCGGCGCACGGCGCCAAGCTGCCCGATGTGCTGGAGGCCGAGATCGAGGCCGGCATCGATGCGCCGATCCGTTGCGTGCCCTCGGGCGAACTCGGGCGCGCGCGCCGCATCGCCGATGCTGCCGGCCGCTACATCGAATTCTGCAAGAGCAGCTTCCCCAACGACTGCGACCTGCGCGGTCTCTCCATCGTCGTCGACTGCGCACACGGCGCCGCCTACCACATCGCGCCGCACGTCCTGCACGAACTCGGCGCCGAGGTGACGACGATCGGTGCTGCACCGGACGGGCTGAACATCAACGCCGAAGTCGGCGCCACTGCGCCTGGTGCGCTCGCGCGCGCGGTCGTCGCACACGCCGCCGACCTCGGCATCGCCCTCGACGGCGATGGCGACCGGCTGATCATGGTCGACGCCGAAGGTACGATCTACGACGGCGACCAACTGCTCTATGCCATCGTCCGCAGCCGTCTACGCCGGGGTGCGGTGGCCGGCGTCGTCGGCACGCTGATGAGCAACCTCGCGCTCGAACACGCGCTGGCCGGACTGGGCGTGCCCTTCGAGCGCGCCGCCGTCGGCGACCGCTACGTCATGGAGCGGCTGCGCGAGAAGGGCTGGCTGTTCGGCGGCGAAAACTCCGGGCACATCCTCTGCCTCGATTGCCACACGACGGGCGACGGCATCGTCTCGGCGCTGCAGGTCCTGTCCGCGCTGCGCGAGTCGGGGGGCGATCTGAAAAGCCTGCTGTCGGGCCTTTGCCTCTATCCGCAGCGCCTCATCAACGTGCCGATGAAGAAAGGTTTTGCCTGGCGGGAGCACCCCGCCATCGCCGCCGCCGAGGCGGAAGCGATGCGCCTGCTCGCCGGGCAGGGGCGTTTGCTGCTGCGCCCGTCGGGAACCGAGCCGCTGTTGCGGGTGATGGCCGAAGGGCGCGACGCCGGCCGCGTCGATGCCGCAGCGTCGTTGCTCGCCGAGGCCGTGCGCGACGCCTGTTCCACCTGAGCGCTTGAGGCCTTCCCGTCCGTGCGGTGAATTTGACCGGAGAATGGCCGGACGGATATAATCCGGCGGTTTTGTGTGGGCTGTTCCGATGCGTCAGAAACTCGTTGTCGGCAACTGGAAGATGCATGGCTGCAGCGCAGACAACGGGCGTCTGCTGTCCGCCCTGGTTGCCGGTCTGCCGATGCTCGGCGACGTTGCTGCCGCCGTTTGCGTTCCCTTTCCGTATCTTGCACAGGCGCAGAACCTGCTGGCGGCGACGCCGCTGGCCTGGGGGGCGCAGAACCTGAGCGGGCACGCGCAGGGGGCGCATACCGGCGAGGTGTCGGCGGCGATGCTGGCCGATTTCGGGTGTCGCTACGTCATCGTCGGGCATTCCGAGCGTCGCACGCTCTACGGCGAGACGGATGCGCAGGTGGTGGCGAAGTTTTCGGCGGCCAAGGCGGCCGGCATCGTGCCCGTTCTCTGCGTCGGTGAAACGCTGGCGCAGCGTGAGTCCGGCGAGACGCTTGCCGTCGTTGCGGCACAGCTCGACGCGGTGCTCGATGCGCTCGGTGCCGCTGCGCTTGCCGATGCGGTCGTGGCTTACGAGCCGGTCTGGGCCATCGGTACCGGTCTGACCGCCACGCCGGCGCAGGCGCAGGCGGTGCATGCGGCGATCCGTGCGCGCGTCGCTGCTTGTGATGCGGGGGTTGCCGAGGGGTTGCGCGTACTGTACGGCGGCAGCGTCAAGGCGCAGAACGCTGGCGAGATTTTCGCGCAAGCGGACATCGACGGCGGTCTGGTCGGCGGCGCTTCTCTGGTGGCGGAAGAATTTCTGGCGATTTGCCAGGCGGCAAATCGTTGAGGTTAAAAAATGGAAGCAATGTTCTCGGTCATTCTGTCGGTTCATATCCTGATTGGCATCGCCATCTGCGGCCTCGTGCTGATGCAGCACGGCAAGGGCGCGGACATGGGTGCGGCCTTCGGCGGCGGCGCATCCGGCAGCCTCTTCGGTGCGACCGGTTCGGCCAATTTCCTCAGCCGCACGACGGCCGTGCTGGCGGCTGTCTTCTTCATGACAAGCCTGTCGCTCGCCTACATTGCTTCGAACAAACCAAAAAGCACTGGTAGCGTAATGGAGTCTGCGGTACAATTGCAGTCTATTCAGGCGCCGGCGGCGCCCGAGCAAAAAGCAGCCGACAACAGCGCTGCATCGCCCGAACGAGACGATTCGAAGGCGAAAAACATCCCGGAGTGACGGGATCGGGGACGAGGTTTCAAGCAGTTTGAGGCGGATGCGGAATCAGTGGTTCCCTCGGTTGTCCCGTATCCGTGGAAGTAGTGCCGACGTGGTGAAATTGGTAGACACGCTATCTTGAGGGGGTAGTGGCGCAAGCCGTATGAGTTCGAGTCTCATCGTCGGCACCATGAAGCAGGGGGGGGTCATGCGGGAGTACGAGGTATGGCTCCGGGTTGAAATGCAGCGATAGCGCGGCGGATCATGCTGGAAAATTACTTCCCGATCTTGGTGTTCATCCTCGTGGGTGTCGCCTTTGGAATCATCCCCATTCTTCTCGGTTGGCTGGTTGCTCCCAACCGTCCCGACAGCGAAAAGCTTTCTCCCTATGAGTGCGGCTTCGAGGCCTTCGAAGATGCGCGCATGAAGTATGACATCCGCTATTACCTGATAGCGATCATCTTCATCCTCTTCGATCTCGAAATCGCCTTCCTGGTGCCGCTGGCCACCATCTACAAGGAAATCGTCTCGACCGACGCCATCATGTGGTTCGGTTTCGCACAGTTGATGATCTTCATCGCGATCCTGGTGATCGCCGATGCCTACGCCTGGGCCAAGGGCGCCCTTGAGTGGGAATAGGAGTCCGGCAATGAGTATCGAGGGTGTTCTCCATGAAGGCTTCGTCACCACGACGGCCGACAAGCTGATCAACTACGTGCGTACCGGCTCGATGTGGCCGATGACCTTTGGTCTGGCTTGCTGCGCGGTCGAGATGATTCACGCCGGTTGCGCGCGCTACGACCTTGACCGTTTCGGTATCGTTTTTCGCCCCAGTCCGCGCCAGTCCGACGTGATGATCGTCGCCGGCACGCTGACCAACAAGATGGCGCCGGCGTTGCGCAAGGTGTACGACCAGATGGCCGAGCCGCGCTGGGTGGTATCGATGGGTTCCTGCGCCAATGGCGGTGGTTATTACCACTATTCCTATTCGGTGGTGCGCGGCTGCGATCGCATCGTGCCGGTCGACATCTACGTTCCCGGCTGTCCGCCGACCGCCGAGGCGCTTCTCTACGGGCTGATCCAGTTGCAGAACAAGATCCGCCGCACCAACACCATCGCCCGTTAATTTCTCCGAGAGCGCCCCATGTCCGCGAAGCTGGAAACACTCAGCCAGAATCTGGAAAAACACCTCGGCGAGCGCATCAGGTCGAAGAAGATCGCCTTGGGCGAAGTGACCATCGAGGTTGCCGCCAGCGACTATCTTGACATCATGAAGACGCTGCGCGACGAAGCCGATCTGCGCTTTGACGAAGTCGCCGACCTCTGCGGCGTTGACTACTCGACCTACGGCAATGGCGAGCGGCAGGGGTCGCGTTTCGCTGTCGTCGTGCATTTGCTGTCGGTGGCGAACAATCTGCGCCTGCGCGTGCGTGTCTTCGCCGACAGCGACGATTTCCCGTCGGTGCCGTCGATCACCGGCCTGTGGGCCAGCGTCAACTGGTTCGAGCGCGAGGCCTTCGATCTTTTCGGCATCGTCTTCCCGGGCCACAGCGACCTGCGCCGCATCCTCACCGATTACGGTTTCATCGGCCACCCGTTCCGCAAGGATTTTCCGATCTCGGGTCACGTCGAGATGCGCTACGACCCGGATCAGCGCCGCGTGATCTACCAGCCGGTGACGATCGAGCCGCGCGAAAACACCCCGCGCATCGTGCGCGAAGAAACCTACGGAGATCTCTGAGATGGCCGAGATCCACAGCTATACCCTGAACTTCGGCCCGCAGCACCCGGCCGCGCACGGCGTGCTGCGCCTGGTGCTGGAAATGGACGGTGAAGTCGTCCAGCGTGCCGACCCGCATATCGGGCTGCTCCACCGTGCCACCGAGAAGCTCGCCGAGACGCGCACCTGGGTGCAGTCGGTGCCGTACATGGATCGTCTCGATTACTGCTCGATGATGGTCAACGAGCACGCCTACTGCATGGCCATCGAAAAGCTGCTGCAGATCGAGGTGCCGGTTCGCGCGCAGTACATCCGCGTTCTCTTCGACGAGATCACGCGCATCCTCAACCACCTGCTGTGGGTCGGCTGTCACGGCCTCGACGTCGGCGCCATGACCATGGTGCTCTACGCCTTCCGCGAGCTCGAGGATCTGGTCGACGCCTACGAGGCGGTTTCCGGCGCGCGGATGCACGCCGCCTACTACCGTCCGGGCGGCGTCTACCGCGATCTGCCGGATCGTATGCCGCAGTACACC
>JAVFAT010000015.1:0-16535 GCA_034002385.1 Azospira sp.
GCGCGAGCGGGTGGCGGGGGTGGCGCCGCACATTCCGGCGGCGCAGGCGGCGTTTCAAGAAAAGTTGAGGCAGCGTCTGGTGGACGCCATCGGCTGCGCCGACGACGAGCGCATCCGCCAGGAAATCGTCGTTTTCGCCGCGCGCATCGACGTTGCCGAAGAGCTGGCGCGGCTGACCACGCACCTCGACGAAGTCGAGCGCGTGCTGAAACAGGGCGGCGCCACCGGCAAACGGCTCGATTTCCTGATGCAGGAACTCAACCGCGAGGCGAACACACTTGGCTCGAAATCGGTGGTCAGCGAGGTGTCGCAGGCGGCGATGGAGCTGAAGCTGCTGATCGAGCAGATGCGCGAGCAGGTGCAGAATCTGGAATGAAGGAAGAAGAAAGGAGCCGCCCGATGTCCGGTCATCTCTTCATCGTCAGCGCCCCTTCCGGCGCCGGCAAGACGACCTTGGTGCGCATGTTGCTCGCGAACGATTCCGGCATCCGCCTGTCCATTTCGTACACGACGCGGGCGCCGCGTCCCGGCGAGGAGAATGGCCGGGAATACAACTTCGTCGATGCGGAAACCTTTCGCGGCATGGTCGAACGCGGGGAGTTCCTCGAATGGGCCGAAGTGCACGGCAACTGCTACGGGACCTCGCGTGTCTGGATCGAGCGCGAGATGGCGGCGGGGCGCGACGTGCTGCTGGAAATCGACTGGCAGGGCGCGCAGCAGGTGCGCCGGCTGTTTCCGGCGGCGATCGGTGTCTTCATCCTGCCGCCGTCGCTTGCCGAACTGGAGCGGCGGCTGACCGGACGCGGTACCGACAGCGCCGAAGTGATTGCTCGCCGACTGGCGGCGGCGCGCGAGGAGATGCGGCATGTGCCTGAATTCGGCTATGTTATTATCAACGACGATTTGCCGCAGGCGCTTGCCGACCTGCTCTCGGTGGTTCGCGCTTCCCGCTTGTGCCTGGAAAATCAGCGCGTCCGCCATTCCCGCTTGTTTGCAGAACTGATCGATTGACATAGGTAACCGCATGGCCCGAGTAACCGTAGACGACTGCCTGAAACGCATTCCCAACCGTTTCCAGATGACCCTGGCCGCGACCTACCGCGCGCGCCAGCTTGCTTCCGGCGCCAGCGCGCTGGTCGCTCCCGAAAAGGACAAGCCGACCGTGATCGCCCTGCGCGAATTGGCGCTTGGCAAGGTCGGTCTGGAAGTCCTCAATCGCGGTCAGGCCTGATCGCCCCGGCGGCGTGCGAAGCGAAGGCAGGGTGACCGCCGATGGATTCCGATCCCGCTTCCGGCCCGGCCGCCGCGCCTGACGCGCCCGATAATTCGTCGCTCCTGTCCGAAGATCCGGCCTTCCGGGTCTTCATCGACAGCCTCTGTTACCTTGAGCCGAACGAGATCGCGCTGATCCGCGAGGCGTATGCCTTCGCCGAGGTCGCGCATCGCGGCCAGACCCGTTACTCGGGCGAACCCTACATCACGCATCCGCTGGCCGTCGCCGGCGCCCTGGCCGAGTGGCGCATGGATGCGCAAGCGGTGATCGCCGCGCTGCTGCACGACGTGATGGAAGATACCGCCGTCGGCAAGGTGGAGATCGCCCAGCGCTTCGGCCGGCAGGTCGCCGAACTGGTCGACGGCCTTTCCAAGCTCGACAAGATCGAGTTCCAGTCGCACCAGGAGGCGCAGGCCGAGAATTTCCGCAAGATGCTGATGGCCATGGCGTGTGATCTACGCGTCGTGCTCATCAAGCTCGCCGACCGTCTGCACAACCTGCAGACGATGGCGCACGTGCGCGCCGACAAGCGCCGCCGCATCGCCAACGAAACGCTCGAAATCTATGCGCCGATCGCCAACCGGCTCGGCCTGAACAAACTGTTCCGCGAGCTGCAGGATCTTTCCTTCTCGCTCATCCACCCGCTGCGCGCGCGCGTCATCGGGCGGGCGCTGCGGGCCGCGCGCGGCAACCGGCGCGAGCTGCTTTCGCGCATCCTGGAAAGCGTCATCGGCAGGATGAAGGAGGCCGGAATCGGCGCCCAGGTGTTCGGCCGTGAGAAGAGCCTTTATTCGATCTACCGCAAGATGGTGGAAAAGCATCTGTCGTTCTCGCAGGTGCTCGACATCTACGGCTTCCGCGTCGTCGTCCGCGACGTGCCGGCCTGCTATCTCGCGCTTGGCGCGCTGCACTCGCTGTACAAGCCGGTGCCCGGCAAGTTCAAGGACTACATCGCGATCCCGAAGGTGAACGGCTACCAGTCGCTGCACACGACGCTGATCGGCCCCTACGGCACGCCGGTCGAGGTGCAGATACGCACCGAGGAGATGCACCACGTCGCCCAGGAGGGCGTGGCCTCGCACTGGATCTACAAGGACACCGAGCAGGGCGGTGCCGATCTGCAGCAGAAGACGCACGAGTGGCTGCAATCGCTGCTCGAACTGCAAAGCAGCGCGAACGATTCGACCGAGTTCCTCGAACACGTCAAGACCGACCTCTTCCCGGACGAGGTTTACGTGTTCACGCCCAAGGGCCAGATCATGGAGCTGCCGCGCGGCGCCACGGCCATCGATTTTGCCTACATGGTGCATACCGACATCGGTAACCGCTGCGTTGCCGCGCGCATCAACCACGAGCTGATGCCGCTGCGCACCGAGTTGAAGAACGGCGACCAGGTCGAGGTCATCACCGCCGCCCACGCCAACCCGAACCCGGCCTGGCTGTCCTACGTGCGCACCGGGCGGGCGCGCAGCAAGATCCGCCATTTCCTGAAGACCGTGCAGCAGGAGGAGTCGGCGCAGCTTGGCGAGAGCCTGCTGCGGCAGGAGCTGCAGCATCTGGGCGTAGACCCCGCCGATGTGCCGGAAACGGCCTGGGAGGGGCTGGTGCGCAAGTTCGGCAGCCACTCGCTGAAGGAGGTGCACGTCGACATCGGGCTGGGCAAACGCATCGCCGCCGTCGTCGCCCGCCGGCTGATGTCGATGGAAGGGGCGCCGACGGAGGATGCCGGGCGTCCGTCTTCGGTCGTCATTCGCGGCACCGAGGGCATGGCCATCCAGCTCGCGGCGTGCTGCCAGCCGATTCCGGGCGATCCGGTGGTCGGCCTGATCCGCAAGGGGCAGGGGCTGGAGGTACATGCCCACGATTGCACGCGGATCGGCAAGCTGAAGAGCGCCGATCCGCAGAAATGGATCGACGTCGAGTGGCAACCGGCCGAGGGCCTGCTCTTCGATGCCTGCATCCGCGTTGTCGCGAAGAACTCCCGCGGCGTGCTGGCGAAGCTGGCTTCGGCGATCGCCGAAGCCGGTTCGAACATCGAGAACGTCGGCATGGAAGAAAAGACGCCGGGCCTGTACACGACGCTGCATTTCACCTTGCAGGTCGCCAACCGCAACCATCTGGCGCAGGTCATGCGCAGCCTGCGCCGCATCAGCGAAGTCGTTCGCATCGCGCGGGTGCGCGGCTGCGGGAGGGAGTGAGGGCTTGCGGGTGATCGTTCTCGGCGCCGGCGTCGTCGGCGTCGCCAGCGCCTGGTATCTCGCCCGCGCCGGCCATGAAGTCACCGTCGTCGACCGCCGGCCCGATGCCGGCCTGGAGACCAGTTTCGCCAACGGCGGCCAGATCTCCGTTTCGCACGCCGAACCCTGGGCCAACCCGCAAGCCGTACCGAAGGCGCTGAAATGGCTCGGGCGCGAGGATGCGCCGTTGCTCTTCCGGTTGCGCCTCGATCCGGCGCTCCTCGCCTGGAGCCTGCGCTTCCTGCGCGAATGCACGCCTGGCCGCACGCGCGAGAACATCCGCCGCATCGTCGCGCTGGCCCTCTACAGCCGGCGCCAGCTGGCCCTGCTGCGGCAGGAGACGGGCATCGAATACGACCAGCTGACACGCGGCATCCTGCACATCTACACCGATGCGCGCGAATTCGAGGCGGCGACGAAGGCGGCGGCGCTGATGCGCGAATTCGGCTGCGACCGGCGGACGATTTCCGCCGACGAATGCGTGACGATAGAGCCGGCGCTCGCCACTGCGCGCCCGCTGCTGGTCGGCGGTGACTACACCGCCGACGACGAATCGGGCGATGCGCACAAATTCACGCGCGAACTGGCCGCATGTGCGACGGCGCGCGGGGTGGAATTCCGCTTCGACACGAACGTCGAGCGCATCGAGGCCGGCCGCGGCGCGGTCGAAGCATTGGTCACGGCCGACGGCTTGCGGCTGACGGCGGATGCCTACGTCGTCGCCTGCGCCAGCTGGACGACGCGGCTGCTGGCGCCGCTTGGCGTTCATCTGCCGATCTATCCGGCCAAGGGGTATTCGGCGACCCTGACCCTTTCGGAAAACAGCGTTGCGCCGACGGTGAGCCTCACCGACGACGGCCGCAAGATCGTCTTCTCGCGCCTCGGTCAGCGCCTGCGCATCGCCGGTACCGCCGAGTTCAACGGCTACGACCCCGAGTTGAATCAGGTGCGCTGCGCGGCGCTGACGCGGCGGGCCGCCGAACTCTTTCCGCAGCTTGCCGCCGCCGGCCCGCCGGAGTACTGGTATGGCCTGCGTCCGGCGACGCCCTCCAACCTGCCCTGCATCGGCCGCACGCACCTCGACCGGCTGTGGGTCAATGCCGGGCATGGCACGCTCGGCTGGACGATGGCCTGCGGCTCCGGCGCCGCGCTTGCCGATCTGGTTTCGGGGCGGCTGCCGGAACCCGACTTTCCGTTTCACCTTTGATAACGACAAACCCTCAAGGAGACAGCATGTCCAACGAAACCGTCCTCTACGAAGTGCATGAGCACGTCGCCCGCCTGACGCTGAACCGGCCGAAATCGCTGAACGCGCTCAACCTCGACATGATCGAGGCGCTGCGCCTGTCCACCGCGCGCGCCGAGGTCGATCCCGAAGTGCGGGCGATCCTCGTCACCGGCGCCGGCGAGCATTTCATGGCCGGCGGCGACCTGAAGTGGTTTCGCGAGCAACTGGCGCTGCCGCCGCAGGAACGGCAGCCGCTGCTCGAACGCTGCATCGCCGAGGCGCATCAGACGCCACAGCAGCTTCGCCGCTGCGGCAAGCCGGTGGTGGTGGCCGTGCGCGGTGCCGTGGCCGGCTTCGGGCTGTCGCTGATGCTGGCCGCCGACCTGGCGCTGGCCGCAGACGATGCCTACTTCACACTCGCCTACTGCAATATCGCGCTCTCCCCGGACGGCGGCGCCACCTGGTCGCTGCCGCGCGCCGTCGGCATGAAGCGGGCGGCCGAGATCGCGCTCCTCGGCGATCGTTTCGACGCGCAACAGGCGCTGGCCTGGGGGCTGGTCAACCGTGTCGTCGCCGCTGCCGAACTGCTGCCGCAGGCGGAGAAGCTGGCGGCGCGGCTGGCCGCCGGCCCGGCCGAGGCGCTGGCGAGCACCAAACGACTGCTCAACGCCTCCTTCGAGACAACGCTGACCGAGCAGCTGCACGCCGAACAGCGCGCCTTCGCCGCCTGCGGCGTCAACCCCGACTTCGCCGAGGGTCTGGCCGCCTTCTTCGAGAAGCGGCCGGCCCGCTTCTAGCCGCCGATCGGCCCGGAGCCTGCAGGCCGTCAGGGCTGCTGCCGGGCTTTCCGGTGACCGACGGGTAGCCAGCGGCGGCGATTCGCCATGTGGATAGATACCCACTGCCATCTCGATGCGGCGGAATTCGCCGTTGACCGCGATGCCGTCGTTGCCGCGGCCCGCGAAGCCGGCGTGGCGACCATCGTCGTGCCAGCGGTCGAGGTCGCCAATTTCGCCGCCGTGCGCGACTGCTGCGCGCGTTATTCTCCGGATGCGGATGCGGATGCGGATGTTGGCGGCGCTGGCGCCAGGTGGACTACCGGCTGCCTCGCCGCCTACGGCATCCACCCGATGTACACGCCGCAGGCGCGGGATGAGGATCTGGCGACGCTGCGCGACTGGCTGGCCTGCGAGCGGCCGGCGGCGGTCGGCGAAATCGGCCTTGATTTCTTCGTCCCCGGCCTCGACCCGGAGCGCCAGTTGCGCTTCTTCATTGCGCAGCTGCGGCTGGCCCGCGACTTCGATCTGCCGGTGCTGCTGCACGTGCGCCGGGCGGTCGATCCGATCCTGCGCGAGCTGCGCCGCCATCGCGTGCGCGGAGGCATCGCGCACGCCTTCAACGGCAGCCGGCAGCAGGCGGAGGCCTTCATCGATCTCGGCTTCAAGCTCGGCTTCGGCGGTGCCATGTGCTGGCCGCGTGCGACGCGCCTGCGCGCGCTGGCCGCCGCGCTGCCGCGCGAGGCGATCGTCCTCGAAACCGACGCGCCGGACATTCCTCCTCCTTTTGCCCCCCCCTCGCCGGCGGATGGCGCTCTGCGCAACGCGCCGGCGCTGCTGCCGCGCATCGCCGAGACACTTTCCGGGCTGTGGAGCCTTCCATTGTCGAAAGTGGCCCAAATCACCACATCTAATGCAGAAGAAATTCTACGCATTTCCCCTGAGTGAGCCTTTTGGCGGGAATCAGCCTATTTTTTGTGCGGATTTTTGCGTCTTGTCAAAATTGCCGCAGAAAAAATGTGGATTTTTTTCCTGTCTTGATTTGCATCAAAAAATATTGCCCGTCCGAGGCATAGATTGGGCGCCTGTTCAGAAGACCATTATTCAAACATGGACATTTCCAGCGTGATCGTCGCCGCCCGCCCCGAGGGGGCACAGCAGGTAAAGCTGCTGCTTGAGGCGCTCGACGGTGTCGAAGTGCATACGGTGGCCGAGGACGGCCGGATGATCGTCACGATCGAATCCGCCTCCGAGCAGGACACCGTGAAGATTTATGAGGTGATTTCCCAGCAGCCGGGCGTGCTTTCGGTGTCGATGGTCTATCACCAAGTCGAATCAAATCCAGACGAGGAGATCTGAAAAATGAAGCTGACGCGACGTGATTTCATCAAGAGTAATGCCATTGCTGCTGCCGCCGCCTCCGCCGGCATCGCCGCGCCGCAGGCCGTGCTGGCGCAGGCCAAGGACGATGGCGTGCGCTGGGACAAGGGCGCCTGCCGCTATTGCGGCACCGGCTGCGGCGTGCTGGTCGGCACCAAGGATGGCCGGATCGTGGCTACCCAGGGCGACCCGGAAGCGCCGGTGAACCGCGGCCTGAACTGCATCAAGGGTTACTTCCTGGCGAAGATCCAGTACGGCAAGGATCGACTGACGCAGCCGCTGCTGCGGATGAAGAACGGCCAGTACGACAAGAACGGCGATTTCACGCCGATCTCCTGGGACAAGGCTTTCGACATCATGGCCGAGAAGGTCAAGGCGACGATGAAGAACCCCGAGCAGGGCGCCCGCGGCGTCTGCATGTTCGGTTCCGGCCAGTGGACCGTCTGGGAAGGCTATGCCGCCGCCAAGCTGTGGAAGGCCGGCCTGCGCACCAACAGTATCGACCCGAACGCGCGCCACTGCATGGCATCGGCCGTCGTCGGCTTCATGCGCACCTTCGGCATCGATGAGCCGATGGGCTGCTACGACGACATCGAGCACGCCGACGTCTTCGCGCTGTGGGGTTCCAACATGGCGGAGATGCACCCGATCCTCTGGTCGCGCGTCACCGACCGCCGCCTGACCGCCAAGCACGTCAAGATCCACGTCCTGTCGACCTTCACGCACCGCTCGTGCGAACTGGCCGACAACGAGCTGATCTTCAAGCCGAACTCCGATCTGGCGATCCTCAACTACATCGCCAACTACATCATCCAGAACAACGCCGTTAACAAGGAATTCGTCGCCAAGCACGTCAAGTTCAAGAAGGGCGTCACCGACATCGGCTACGGTCTGCGTCCGAACCATCCGCTTGAGCAGGCCGCCGGTAACAACGGCTACCCCGGCCCGGATGGCAAGCCGAAGGGCAACCCGATGGCGGCCTCCGACATCACCTTCGAGGAATTCGCCCAGTTCGTCTCCGAGTACACGCTCGACAAGGCGCACGAGATTTCCGGCGTGCCGAAGGACAAGCTGGAAGCTCTGGCCAAGGCCTACGCCGATCCGAAGGTGAAGGTCACCTCGTTCTGGACCATGGGCTTCAACCAGCACGTGCGCGGCACCTGGGTGAACAACATGATCTACAACGTCCACCTGCTGGTGGGCAAGATCTCCGAGCCGGGCAACAGCCCGTTCTCGCTGACCGGCCAGCCGTCCGCCTGCGGCACGGCGCGCGAAGTGGGCACTTTCGCCCACCGCCTGCCGGCCGACATGGTCGTCACCAACCCGAAGCACCGCGAGTTGTCCGAGAAGCTGTGGCAGCTGCCGGCCGGCACCATTCCCGACTGGGTCGGCTACCACGCCGTGCTGCAGTCGCGCATGGCCAAGGACGGCAAGGTCGGCTTCCTGTGGACCACCACCACCAACAACATGCAGGCCGGCCCGAACGTCAATGACGAAATCTATCCGGGGTGGCGCAATCCGAAGTGCTTCACCGTCGTCTCCGACGTCTATCCGACCGTCTCCGCGATGTCCGCCGACCTCATCCTGCCGTCCGCCATGTGGATGGAGAAGGAAGGCATGTACGGCAACGCCGAGCGTCGCGGCCAGATGTGGCGCCAGCAGGTGAAGGCGCCGGGTGAGTCCAGGTCCGACCTGTGGCAGTACATGGAATTCTCGAAGCGTTTCAAGACCGACGAGGTGTGGCCGGCCGAACTGCTCGACAAGAATCCCGAGTACAAGGGCAAGACGCTGTTCGACGTGCTGTATGCGAACAAGGAAGTGACCCGTTTCGGCCTCGACGAGGTGGCCAAGGTGAACGCCCACGCCATCAAGGGTTACATGAACGACGAGTCGAAGTTCTACGGCTTCTACGTCCAGAAGGGCCTGTTCGAGGAATACGCCAGGTTTGGTCGCGGCCATGCGCATGACCTCGCCGACTTCGACGTCTATCACAAGGCGCGCGGTCTGCGCTGGCCGGTGATCGACGGCAAGGAAACGCTGTGGCGCTTCCGCGAGGGCTACGATGCTTATGTGCCGAAGGGCGAGGGCGTGCGCTTCTACGGCCACCCGGACGGCAAGGCGGTTGCCTTTGCGCTGCCGTACCAGCCTGCTGCCGAGGCGCCCGACAGCGAATACGATCTCTGGCTGTGTACCGGCCGCGTGCTGGAGCACTGGCACACCGGCTCGATGACCCGCCGCGTGCCCGAGCTGTACAAGGCCGTGCCGGACGCCGTCATCTTCATGCATCCGGAAGACGCCAAGAAGCGCGGGCTGAACCGCAACGACGTGGTCAAGGTTTCCACCCGTCGCGGCGAGATCCAGCTGCGCGTCGAAACGCGCGGACGCAACAAGCCGCCGGTTGGCTTGGTGTATGTGCCCTTCTTCGACGAGCACCGCCTGGTCAACAAGCTCACCCTGGACGCCACCTGTCCGCTCTCGAAAGAGACGGACTTCAAGAAGTGCGCGTGCAAGGTGGTGAAGGCCTGAGGCCGCAAGGGATAAGGCAATCAGGGAGTGCCGGGGACGGACGGGGCGGGAGCGATCCCGCCCCCGATCCGCCGACGGACCATCATGGCCAATTCCAGCGATTCCAGCGATTCCATCGACAAGGCACCGAACTCCGCCCGCAGCAAGAGCGTAGCCCGCCGCCAGTTCCTGTTTGAAACGGCGCGCATGGCTTGCGGCGTCGGCATGCTCGGTGTCGGACTCGGGCTGTATGCGAAGCAGAGCAAGGCGCTGCCGGCGCTGGCGCTGCGTCCGCCGGGTGCGCTCGCCGAGGAGGATTTCCTCGGTGCCTGCATCCGCTGCGGCATGTGCGTGCGCGACTGCCCGTTCGATACGCTGAGCCTGGCGACGCCGGAAATGCCGGTGACGACCGGCACGCCTTTCTTCACGGCGCGCACCATTCCGTGCGAGATGTGCGATGACATTCCCTGCGTCAAAGCCTGTCCGACCGGTGCGCTCGATCACGCGCTGACCGACATCAACGATGCGCGCATGGGCCTGGCCGTGCTGATCGACCATGAAACCTGCCTCAATTTCCTCGGTCTGCGCTGCGACGTTTGCTACCGCGTCTGCCCGGTGATCGACAAGGCGATCACGCTCGAATTGCTGCCCAATACCCGAACCGGCCGGCACACGATGTTCCTGCCGACGGTTCATTCCGACCATTGCACCGGCTGTGGCAAGTGCGAGCAGTCCTGCGTGCTCGAAGAAGCAGCGATCAAGGTCTATCCGCTGGCGCTCGCCAAGGGTTCGCTCGGCCGCCACTACCGCGTCGGCTGGGAAGAGCAGGAGAAGGCCGGCGGTTCGCTGATCGACGAAAGCAACATGGTCGAACTGCCCGACCGTCTGCCCGAGGGCATGAAACTGCCCGGCCATTACGATCCGGGTAGCGGGGCAACGGCGGCGCCTGGCGCCGTGCCGGCAGAGCCGCCGGGGATGCCGGGCAGTGTCGCCGGGCCGGTGCCGAGTCATCCGCCCGGGCTGGGAGGCGGCCAATGAACGCATCGACGGGCACCCGCGTCGGTCACGACGCCGTCGCCGCCAAGGGCTGGCTGGGCGCCAGCAAGTGGCTGCTGCTGCGCCGTCTGACGCAGTTCGGCATCCTCGCGCTGTTCCTTGCCGGGCCGCTGGCCGGTGTCTGGATCGTCAAGGGCAATCTTGCCTACAGCTACACGCTCGACATCCTGCCGCTGACCGATCCCTACGTCGCGCTCCAGTCGCTGCTGACCGGCCACCTGCCGGAAACGCTCGGCCTCGTCGGCATCGCCATCATCCTCGCGCTGTACCTGCTCGTCGGTGGGCGAGCCTATTGTTCATGGGTGTGTCCGGTGAACGTCGTCACCGATACCGCCGGCTGGCTGCGCCGTCGCCTGGGCATCAAGGGCAGCGCGCACATCGCCCGCGAAACGCGCTACTGGATTCTGGCGATGACGTTGCTCGGCTCGGCCGTGACCGGCGTCGTCCTGTGGGAACTGATCAACCCGGTGTCGATGCTGCACCGCGGGCTGATTTTCGGCCTGGGTGCGGCCTGGATGATCGTTCTCGCCGTCTTTCTCTTTGACCTGTTCGTCATGAGTCGCGGCTGGTGCGGCCATCTTTGCCCGGTCGGCGCCTTTTACGGGCTGATCGGCCGTTTCAGTCCGCTGCGCGTTTCGGCGGCGAAGCGTGCCGCCTGCAACGACTGCATGGATTGTTTCGAGGTCTGCCCCGAACCGCAGGTCATCCGGCCGGCGCTGAAAGGCGCGGCGAAGGGCGTCGGCCCGGTGATTCTGGCGTCCGCATGTACCAACTGCGGCCGCTGCATCGATGTCTGCGCCAAGGACGTCTTCGAATTTGGTTATCGCTTCAACAACACGCCTTCGGCGAGCGAGGCGGGCGGCGGAGACGTCGCCGCACAGCCTGGCCGCCCCTGATTCAGTCATTCAATTTCAAGTGGAGGGAACGTCGATCATGAAAACCCAACTGAAGCTTTCGCTGGCTGCGCTGGCCGCCTGTTTCACCTTTTCCGCCATCGCGGCCGATGCGCCGAAGTCGATGCGCGGTCTGGATGTCGCCGCACCCGACCCGGTGGCAACGGAGAGGAGCTACGTCGGCAAGCGCCCCGGCACGCAGGAGCCGATCGCCCGCACGTTCAGCACGCAGCCGCCGGTCATCCCGCATGCCACCGAGAACTTCGACGAAGTCTCGCTGGAGGAGAACCAGTGCCTCGACTGCCATGGCGCGGCCAACTACCAGCAGAAGAAGGCGCCCAAGGTCGGCGATAGCCACTTCATCACCCGTGACGGTGCCAAGCTCGCCGAGTCGTCGGCGGCACGCTATAACTGCAGCTCCTGCCACGTGCCGCAGGTCGATGCGCCGCCGCTGGTCGACAACGCCTTCCAGGGCGACAAGATCGTCAAGGGCGGCGTCGGCAAGTAATCCCGGCTGCGGGATCGGCGGCGTTTCTTCGCGGGCAGGGCCGCTGCGCGGCTTCTGCCCGTGCGCGCGGCGTGAGTGCATGGGGAGCCTTGGCGGCTCCCCGTTCTTTTTCAGACGACGGAAAGCTGTTGCTGAAAGCGCAACCGGAAACCAGTTGGCGAAATCAGCAGCCGACGACGATTGCCGTCGTCGGACACGGGGCGACGCAGGCGCCGCAGCCGGTACAGGCCGCGACATCCAGTTCCGGCTGCGCGATGCCGCCCGGTTGTGGCCGGAAGCGGATGGCGCCGGTCTCGCACATTTCGCCGCAGATGCGGCATTCGACGGCGCGGTGGGCAAGGCAGGCCTTGCCGATGGCGGCGCGCATTGTCCAGGGAATGCTGTCCTCGCCGCGCTGCAAGGCTTGTGTCGGGCAGCGGGCGACGCATTCGCCGCAGAAGCTGCATTCGCCAATGCTGAAATCGACGGTCGGATAGCCGCCGTCACCCTGGCGGATGATGCGCGTCGGGCAGGCGAGCGCGCATTCGCCACAGCGCGTGCAGCGCCCGGTGAATTCGCCTTCGGCAAGCGCCCAGGGCGGGCGCGGCTGGGCGCGGTGGCTGGCCACCCGTCCGCGCAGGAAATTGCGCCGGCTGCTCGGGTCATTCATGGCGGCTTCTTCCGGATCGTCAAAAGACAAGGGCAGACGGGTTCGCCCCCGCCTGCCCTTTTTCCGTGACGTCGTTCGTGCGGGAATTCAAGGGAATTCCCGCCGTTTCACGCTTACTGCTTGACGGCCTTGATGTCGCCGTCGGCACCGATGCCGAGCGTGTAGCCCATCGACACGTGGTGGAAGCGGCCGGTGGACTTGTCGGCGTGGACAGCAACGCCGAACGGAACGGTCTTGCCGGCGGTAACGGCGCCGTTCAGCTTGCGCGTGAAGGTGACGGTATATTCGCCGCCCTTGTTCTCGCCCGTCGCCTGGACGCCGGCGGCGCCGCCTTCCATCTTGCGCGCGGTGGAGATGGTGCCGTCGACCGGCTTGGCGCCCTTGCCGCTCTTCCACTGCATCAGTTCGTAGGCGCCGGCCTTCGAGTACTTGGTCTTCTTGTCGTCGGCGCCCGGCATGGTGCGGGCGTCGGCGTGACAGGTGGCCCAGCAACCCATCTGGGCGCCTTCGATCGGCTTGCCGCCGGCATCGACGGAAACCTTGTCGTCGGCGAAGAGCACGGTCGCCTTGACGTCGTTATCCTTGTCGCCGTGGTCGGCGCCGCCTGTCGGGGCCTTGAAGGTCAGGCGCAGGTACAGGTTGGAGGCGTCATAGGCAGCCTGCACCGCAACCGGGAAATTCATCGTTGCCGGAGCGCCCTTCGGTTCGAGTTCCTTGCCGGCCAGGCGCTTCATTTCGAAATTGAGGCCGCCCTTTTCCTCGTGGCAACCGACGCAGCTTTCGCCCTTGGTCAGGCCGGTGCGACCGCTGTGGTCGGATTTCTTCAGAACCCACTCGATCGGCGTGACACCGGGGTGGAAGACCTGAACGTCGCGCTTCGGTACCTTGGACCAGTCGGGAGCCGCAACGGCGGCGGAAGAGCCGAGGATGAGCAGAGCGCCCATGACGGACAGCGATACGGTCGATTTCTTCATTTCTTGCCTCTCTCTAAAGGTTGCTGCGTATCAAGTTGCGATGGCCCGTGCGAAGACGGGCCGTCCTCCCGTAGGGAAGTTGGAGCGGGGGCGATCACTCGTCCTCGTCGTCTTCCGGCATGTTCTTCGGTTTGTGGTGCGCGATGCCCTTGTGGCAGTCGATACAGGTCTGCTTGTCGTCCTGGCCGATCTTGTGCATCTTGGCGGCGCGCGTCTTCTGCTTTTCGGTGTCCATGAACTCGAAGGAGTGGCAGTTGCGGCACTCGCGCGAGTCGCTCTTCTTCATCCGCGCCCACTCGTTCTGCGCCAGACGCAGGCGATGCTCCTCGAACTTCTCCTTGGTGTTGATGGTGCCGACGATCTTTCCGTAGACTTCCTTCGACGCCTGGATCTTGCGGAGCATCTTGTACGTCCAGTCCTTCGGCACGTGGCAGTCGGAGCAGACGGCACGCACGCCGGTGCGGTTGGTGTAGTGGATCGTTTCCTTGTATTCGACGTAGACGTTGTCGCGCATCTCGTGACAGCTGATGCAGAACTTCTCGGTATTGGTCGCTTCGAGCACGGTGTTGAAACCGCCCCAGAAGACGATGCCGGAAACGAAGCCGACGACAAGCAGCGTCAGCAGTGAATATTTCGCGCTCGGGCGACGCAGGAAAGCAATGAAGCCGCCATTGTTGTCGGACATTTTATGGAACCCCTCTCCGTCTTTTATTAATTCCGGCGTGGTGATCCGGCCAGTGGCCGGACGAGCAAAAGGCCGCCGTAAACGGGGGGCAGTCTATCGGCCTACTCTCAGTGCGGGTTTGATTTAGATTAACTAACGAACAATTTTTGCCGTTTGCCGCGGGGCGTGTCCGGTGCCCTGCGGCAAGCCTGGCTCAGGGCTTCTTGCGTTCCTGGGCGGCGCGCGCCTCGGCGATTGCGCCCTTGATTGTCCGTGCGTCCTCGCTGTCCGGGGCGACGCCGGCAAGCGTCTTTTCCCAGTGCGCGATGGCCTTGCCGAACTCGCCGAGTTCGCTGGCGGCGGCACCGACCAGCAGGTTGACCTGCGGGTCTTCGGGAGCAAGTTTCTGCGCCCGTTCGAGCAGTTCCGTCGGCCGGCCGCGGAAACTGTTGCCGACGATGGCCAGCATTTCGGCGTAGTCGGCGACGAGGCTCGCCTCGTTCTCGATCTGCGGGAAGATCCGTTCGTAGGCGGCGGCGGCATCGGCGTAGCGGCCGAGCGCCTTGTACGAGCGGGCGAGCATGATCCAGCCCTGGGTGTCGCCGGGGTTCTGCTCCAGGCGCTGCGCCAGTTTCCCGACCATGTCGGCAATGTCGCCGGCGTTGACGCGATGCTGCGGCCTGGTGTTTTCCGGATCGAGTGCCGCCGGCGTGCCGAGCAGGGTGTAACCGGCCAGGCCGAGGAGCGGCAGCAGCAGGGCGATGGCGACGGCCGTAGCGGGACTGGGCGCGCTTTCGCGGCCGGTCTTCGGCGCCGGCTTGACCTCTTCGAGCATGCGGCGCTGCAGTTCGGCCTTCGCCTGCTCGAAGGCGGCGGCATCGAGCGAGCCTTCGTTGCGTTCGCGCTCCAGTTCGGCAAGCTGGTCGCGGAAGATGGCCAGATTGGCCTCGTCCTGGCCGGCCGTGCTCTCCGCCTTCTGGCGGCGTAGCAGCGGCAGGGCGAGGAGGACGGCGGTGACGACGACGAGCAGGGCGGCGAGAAGGATGAATGTGGTCATTGCGTCGAGTCATTCCTGCGGGTGGCGGCGAGCAGCTTCTCGGCGGCCTTCTGTTCTTCGGGAGTGAGCGCGGCGTCGGAGATGGCCTCGTTGCGCCGGCGCAGGTAGCGGACGAGCACGGTCAGGCCGATCAGCAGCAGCACGCCGGGGCCGGCCCAGAGCAGAATCGTCGTGCCCTTGACCGGCGGCCGGTAGCGCACGAAGTCGCCGTAGCGGGCGACCATGAATTCCATGATCTCGTTGTCCGAGCGACCTTCCTCGATCAGGTGGCGGATCTCGCGGCGGAAGTCGTTGGCGAGGTCGGCGTTCGAGTCGGCGATGCTCTGGTTCTGGCAGACCAGACAGCGCAGTTCGGTGGTGATGGCGAGCATCCGCCGCTCGGTCAGCGGATCATCGGCGAGCGGCGCCGCCTCCTTGGCAAGAGCCGGGGTGAGCATGGAGAGGCAAAGCGCGCAGAGGAAGGCAAGGCAGGCAAAGCTGGAAAGCGCGGTTTTCCCGGGCTGCAGCGCCCCCGTGGCGAATGGTTTGTCCGTCATTTGTTCAGCTCCGCGACCAGGGGCAGGATTTTCTTCGTCAGGTCATCCGGGCTTATCGGGCCGGTGTGCTTCATGCGGATGATGCCTTCCTTGTCGATGATGTAGGTCTCGGGCACGCCGTAGACGCCGTAGTCGATGCCGACCCGGCCGTCGAGGTCGAGCGCCGACAGCAGGTAGGGGTCGCCGTGGTCGCGCAGCCAGCGGGTGGCGCGTTCGCGTGCCAGCATGTCCTCGACGACGGCATCGGTCTTCGCCATGTCGGTGACGCCGTCGCCGCGCACTTCCTTGTAGTTGAGGCCGACCACCGGCACGATGCCCTTGCTGTTCAGTTCGACGAGAATCGGATGTTCCTGGCGGCACGATACGCACCACGAGGCCCAGACGTTGAGCAGCCAGACCTTGCCCTTCATGTCCTCGGGGCTGAACTTGCGGTCGGCGCCGAGCACCGGCAGCGAGAAATTCGCTGCCGGTTTGCCGACCAGCGGCGAAGGCACGTCGCGCGGGTTCAGCTTGAGGCCGACGCCGAGCAGGATGACGAGCGCGATGAAGCCGACGAGCGGCCAGAGGAACTTGTTCATGCGGTTTTCCCGTTGCCGGAGGTGAGTTTGGCGGAGGCGCGCGTTTTGACGCGGTAGCGGCGGTCGAGGATGGCGATCAGCCCGCCGATCGCCATCAGCACGGTGCCGCCCCAGATCCAGTCGACGAAGGGCTTGTGATAGACGCGCACGGCCCATTCGCCTTCCACCTGGTCGCGGTCGATCGGCTCGCCGAGCGAGACGTAGAGGTCGCGGAAGAGGCC